>JAIQGE010000019.1 GCA_020072815.1 Terriglobia bacterium
CTCTACTAAGGGACGTCGCAAACTCATTCCCAAAGATATTCAACCGCGCCTTTGGGGATACATCGCCGCGATCTGCAAAAACAATGCGATGACCGTGTTCGCCGTTGGCGGAATGAGTGACCATATTCACATTCTCTTTCGCCTTCCGCCGGCGTTGTCATTGGTGCGGGCCGTGACGCTCATCAAATCCAACTCGTCCAAATGGATGAGGGAGACGAAAAAGACCTTTGCCTGGCAGAACGGCTACGGCGCGTTCAGCGTGAGCTCATCGAATGTGTCCACGATTCGGTACATCGACCAGCAGGAAGCACACCACAGGAAGAAATCGTTTGAAGACGAGTTTGTTGCCTTGTTGAAGAGACACGGCGTGGATTTTGATTCCAGGTATGTTTTCGATTAGGTCGTCTAGTTCGTGTCGCGCCCTTCGGGGCTCCCCTTCATACCCTTCCCCTACCCCGACCTCACGGTCGGGGCTAGGCTGTGTCGCGCCTTCGGCGCTTTGGGCGATCTTGTAGAAAACGTCCCGCCTGTCCCCGGGTTTCCCAGATTGAGGAACCCTGGTCAAAAGACTAAGATTTAGACCATGCCTCAAGATCGTGAAAGCGGTGCACGAGCGAGCGAGTACGGATTGGAGAATGCCACGGCGCTTATTAAGCATCTCCGTGGCAAGAACAGAAAGCGCGGAAGCAATGAGTTTGACCTCGACGGGGAACGTGTCACGATTCATTCTTCCCAGTACCGTGAAGGCCGTCCTCAAAGCGTGGGCGTGACTTTGGTCTGCTTAGTCACCGTCAAGTCTGTGCTAGGTGCGTTTCAGGACAATAATGGCTCGTACCAAATTATGAGTCTGCCAGCAGGTGAGTTCAAGAAAGCGTCTCGCTTGACCGCAAGTCATGGTCCGGCCAAAGACCGTGTCGTGATTGTCAAGAGATCGGTCTTTGAAGCGAAGGGCAAGCGGATAGCGGTCGTTCCCGCCAAGCAGTAAAATCCTTCCGCAGGGAGCCATTCCCTCACAGCTGGGTATCAACCCCCGCCGAAGAAATGAAATTGACTATAGATGGAGGGGAATTTTATGGCAGATAGATTTGATGAACTGGTAAACGAGATTAAGCGTGAAAAAGACAAAGAAGAGACCGACGATCAACAAGCGGCGACTCGAGCCGATCAAGAAGGTCAGGAGCGAGAAAAGAATGAGCTGCAGGACACGCTCAACAGGCTGTTTCCACGACTTCTACCGACATTGGAGTCGCCCGTCCTCGGCTATGCGAACAAACAAGCCTTCCTGGATTTTGCACTGAAGGGAATAAAGTTTCGGTTCTATGTACGCGATCAAAGTCGTCCAAACGCTGCGCCAGTCAGGATGTTAGCCTTGGCCCGTCAAGGTGAAACTGACAGAACTCGCGAGCTAGAGTCTTTGCCAGTTCCGAGGGAGAAGACTATATTGCCCGCAACAATTCGTGACTTTGAAGATAAATTTGTTGGTATTCTGTTGCGCGAAAGTCAGGCATAGCCGAGTACCTCACCCTTTCCTGTCCCTCCACACGACCGCGTGCCCTATCCTTTGCGGCCCGCTTCGCCGCATCGTGCATTCAACTGTCCTGGGCCGCCGGGTGCCCCATCTTTTGCGACGCAAGCTTGCGCGGTTTTTGCGCGAGCTTGGTGTTTAGTCGCAAAGGGTGGGATATAAAATCACGTTGTGTTCAAAATCTGCTTTGCGAAGATGGAGTGGTGTTCTGCTTCGCGCACTGAGAAAAAATGCAGTGAGGGCCGACGATGGATTATCTCCCACCCTTTTGCTCCGAAGAAAAACCGCCTTCCTCGCAAAAGGATGGGGCACCCTCGAGTATTCTAGGGAAGAACCTAGGAAGGCTGGGCCGCCCGCCCAATTAGAGCTAGGGGGCGACCAGCTCGGCGAGCTTGGCCGCGACCTGTGCCATCGGATTTTCTGCAGTACTCAGGCCGCTTCGCGAGCCGAGCAGGGGACTGACTTCGCGGAGAGCTTCGTATGTCGTGTTGTGCACGATGGGAACGAGCAGGTCACGTGCTAGGAGCGCCGAAAGCTCTTTGTCGGCAATGCCTTCTGCTCGGAGGCGGCTCAGCAGTGCAGGGGTCACCAGCACGATCCCGACCCGCGATTTCGCCAGTCCCCTATCGATTTCGCGGAGCAACGGCGTGCCGAGGACGACGTCCTTCTCGCTAAACCAGACCTTGACGCCGCGCGACTCGAGTTGATCGTGCAATTCCTTAGCGGCACCTGCCCGGTCGTCCCACGCATGGCAAAGGAAGACGTCCCGAAGGTCAGGCAGGGAAACTCGCTTTTCGACGCTCTCGCGGAATGGCGTGAGTGTCCTCACCTCGGTAGGCGTGTACACCACCGACGAACCGGCTGGCGACCAGCGCGGCCTTGCGTTGCTGACGGACCCGCCGCCGCTGCTCCCCGACGAGGAGTACGACGGGGATGAGTATGACCCGTAGGACGGGGATGAGTACCCGTAGCTGCCATAGCTGCGGCCATAGCGGCTACCACATGCAGGGCATTCCGCCGCAGCGCTCGCTGAGCGATGGCCTCTTACCGGTGCTGTGCATCTTGCCATGTGGCCGATGATACCGGATACCATCGCCGCTCTCAAGCAATACCTCAGGAATTCGAGCCCGGGTGCCCCTTCCTTCGCGATTTTTCCGAAGGGTGGGATTCGGCCGGGTGCCCCATCCTTCGCGGTTTTTTGCGAAGGGTGGGATTCGAGGATGCTCGCATCTTGATTTCGCGCGCTCCGCCTTCGGCTCCGCTCCCGCCTGCGGCAGCGCGGAAGGGAATTCATCTGTTCGTTACCCGGCACTTATTCCTCAGCTCGCACGCTCGCCTCGGAAACGTACCGGGCTACTATCGGCCGTCCCTGGCGGGACTTGGCGTCACCTGGCCTAGAGAGGTTGGTGCGAAACCCAACCTTTGTGCCCCGTAGCCTGCTCTGAGCGAAGCCGAATGGGTGACCTTTGTGGTTAATTCTTTTTTTCTTTCTCCGCGTCTCCGCGGTGCAGCAGAGCTCCGATCACGCGCGATGTCGGCGATGACGCGCGATCCCGGCGATTCTTTACGGCCTTACCGCCTGCTTCATCTCCGTCTTCACCTGCACCGACTGAAGACTCGCGGCGTCCCATCCGCCGCCCAGGGCCTTGATCAAGCCGACGGACGTTATCAATCGCTGCCGAAGAATCTGCGCCGCCAGACGCTGGTTGTCGAGAAGCGTTTGCTCCGCGGTGATCACGTCAAGATAAGTCACCAGGCCGCCGGTGTAGCGATCAGTCGCGATCTGCAGCGCGCGCTGGGCTGCGTCCACCGCTAGCTGTTGCGTGCGCGCGGCGTCGGCCAGAATGCGCAGACCGGATAGCCCATCTTCGACTTCCTGAAAAGATGTGAGAACGCTTTGCCGGTAGTTGGCGACGGCGGCGTCATATCCGCTTTTGGCAAAGTCCAATTGGGCTTTGCGGCGTCCGCCGCTGAATACGGTTTGGGCAACGTTGGCGCCCAGGGCCCAGAATCCGCTGGGCGCGGACAGCAGGTTGGCCAGGCCGATGCTTTCAAAGCCGCCGCTGCCGGAGATTCCGATGCTGGGAAAAAACGCGGCACGCGCCACGCCGATCTGCGCGTTCTGCGCCGCCATTTGCCGCTCCGCCTGGGCCACGTCGGGCCGGCGTTCCAGCACGTCAGACGGCAAGCCCGCGGGGATTACCGGAGGTTCCACGGTAAGCGGCTTCACCGGCACGGTGAACAGCGGCGCCGGCACGCCGACCAGCGCGGCGATGGCGTGTTCGAACTGCGCGCGTTGTTGTCGCAACAGCGTGGCTTGCGTGCGCGTGGCGTTCAACTGGGTTTCCTGCTGGGCCACGTCCAGGCCGGATGCGACTCCGCCTTCATGGCGATTCTGCACCAGCCGGAGCGCTCTCTGCTGGTAGTCAGTGGCGGACTCAACGACGGAAATTTCCACGTCAAGCTCGCGCAAGCTGAAGTAGTCCACCGCCAGCTCAGAGGTGATGAGCAGCCGGACATTTTCCAGCGACGCCGCTTGCGCCTGGTACAACGCGTTTGACGATTCCACCCCACGCCGCACACCGCCGAACACGTCGGCTTCCCAGCTTACATTGAAGGGAATGGTGAACGTATTCTGCGTGGCCGTGCCGGACAAGGGAACGCCGGACGCCGTGGGCTGGTTGGCGGAACTGCGCCCGCGCTGTGCGGCCGCGCCTGCCGTGAGTTGCGGGAACCATCCTGACTGGGTGATGCGGACGGAAGCGCGAGCTTGAGCCAGTTGATTGCGGGCAATTTCAATCGTCTGGTTGGCCTTGATGGCCTGGGCTTCGTAGCCGTTCAACTCGGGTTCGGCGAAGATGGACCACCAGTCGCCCTTGGGAAGCCCGTCCTGCGGGTTGGCCACGCGCCACGGCGGCTCTTCTTTCCACGCCGGCGCCAGCGGCACGTCCGGCCGGTGGTAATTGGGGCCAACCGTGCAACCGCTGATGCCAAGCAGAACGACGGCCGCAAGGAGCAGCCGGGAGCGAAGTTTCTTCACGAACGCGCTCCGCTGCCGGTTTTTACGTTGACCTGCTGGCCTTCTTCGAGCGAGTCTGCGGGATTGGAGATGATCTGGTCGTCGGGCCCGATGCCGCCCAGGATTTCAATGGTCAGTCCGTAATCGCGGCCAATGGTGATGGCCTTGAGGTGGACGCGCTGGTCCGGCCCGACTACAGCCACGCGCGGTCCTTCCGGCCGGAACAGAATGGTGTTCACTGGGATGGAAATCCGCGTGGTCTTCACCGCCACGGCGAAATATACCTGGGCAAACGAGCCCGGCATGAGGCGTCCGTTGGGATTGGGGACATCAATTTCCGTGAGCAAAGTGCGCGTTGCCGGATCAATCACGTCTGCGGTGCGCACCACTTTGCCGGAAAATTTCTGCCCGGGGTATTCGCGCAACTCGATGTGCGCGTCCATGCCTTTGTGAATATAAGGAGCATTGCTCTGTGGCACGCTGACGTATACCCGCAGCGGGTCCACCTGGGCCACATCAAAGAGTCCTTTGCTCACTCCCGCATTGCCTCCGTTGATCAAGGCTCCGGTGTCAACATTGCGCTTGGTGATCACGCCGGAAAATGGCGCGTAAATGTGCTTGAAAGATTCCAACTGTTCAAGACGTCGTACGTTCGCGTCGGCGGCGGCCAGGTTCGCCTGTGCCTGGGTGTATCCGCTGATCTGCTGGTCGGCTTCCTGTTGCGACACGGAATCGGTCTTGCGCAAGTTGATCCAGCGTTCAGCGGAAGACTTTGCCAGCTGCAGTTGCGCCGCGATCTGCTGCCGAGTGGCCTTGGCCTGGGAGAGTTCCTGATCAATTTCCGGGGTATCAATTTCCGCCAGCAGTTCGCCCTTCCTCACTTTGCTGCCAATATCCTTGTACCAGCGCAGCAGGTAGCCATTGGTGCGCGAGTAAATCGAGGCCTCCACGTACGCTTGGAGCTGCGCCGGCAAGGACAGCTCTTCGTTGGCGGGTTCGGTGACCGGTTTGATCAAGGAGACATAAGGTATGGCCAGCTTCTCCGTCTCCCGCGCCAGCACGCGCTTGTCAGAGTAGCGCCGCGCCACGGAAAAAGCGCCAGCCACCACCAGCAGAAGCAATATCGCCAAAACCGCGCCTGTGCGATGAGGCTTGGCCGCGGCGGTCGTGGACGCTGCTGGCGGTTCCGGTTGAGTGAGCTGTGTCATGATTTAAAAATTCCTTCTATCGCGACGCCGGCGCTTCTTGCGTCGCCGCACTGCGCTTTCCTCCGTGCATGATACTGAAAACCACCGGGACAAAAAACAGCGTGGCTACTGTGGCGAAGATCAGGCCGCCGATCACCGCCCGGCCCAGCGGGGCGTTTTGTTCGCCGCCTTCGCCCAGCCCGAGCGCCATGGGCACCATGCCGATGATCATCGCCAACGCGGTCATAATCACCGGACGTATGCGCGTGTATCCGGCTTCCAGCGCGGCGTCCCAGGCGCTGAGCCCCGCGGCCATGCGTTCGCGCGCAAAGGAGATCACCAGAATACTATTGGACGTGGCCACGCCCATACACATCACCGCGCCGGTAAGCGACGGAACATTCATCGTAGTATGCGTCAGCAGCAGGATCCAAACGATCCCCGCCAGCGCTCCCGGCAACGCAGTAATAATGATGAACGGGTCCAGCCAGGATTGGAAGTTGACCACAATCAGCAAGTACACCAGCACAATGGACATGATCAGGCCCATGCCCAGGCCGAAGAACGAGCTGGACATGGTCTCCACTTGTCCGCGCATCACCAGTTGCGTCCCGCGCGGCAGCTTCTTTTCGAACTCCCGCACAATCTGGCGGGTTTCGCGGGCCACTCCGCCCAGGTCGCGGCCTTGCACGCTGGCGTACACGTCCATCACCGGCTGTATGTTGTAATGCGATACCAAAGAAGGCGTCACTCCGGGCTTCACCGTGGCCAGGTTGGCCAGCACCTGTGGCGCGGGGGCGCGCGGCGCGTCCACCGGAGTGTTCATCAGCGCCTGCATGGAGTCCATACGGTATTCCGGTGTCTGCACGGTGACGCTGTACGAAACTCCATTTTCCCGGTTCAGGAAAAACGTGGGCGCTGTCTGGAAACTTCCGCTTAAAGACACCAGCAGGTTCTGCGCGACGTCGCGCTGTTCCAGACCAACCTGTTGCGCGCGCGTGCGGTCCACGTCCAGGCGGATGGCCGGAGCGTTCATCAACTGCTGCACATGCACGTCCGCCGCGCCGGGCACGTGACGCAAGCGGTTGGCGATCTGCTGCGCCAGCAGGTAATTCTGCGCCTGGCTCTTGCCGATGACCTGAATGTCAATCGGTGAAGGCAGGCCAAAGTTCAGGATCTGGCTGACAATGTCCGCGGGCTGGAAGAAAAACTCAACGCCGGGATAGCGTTGCGGCAGCTCTTCCCGCAAATGCTTCACGTACTCCGCCGTGGGGCGATGTTTGTCCTGGTTGAGTGACACCAGAATCTCCGCATCCGACGTGCCAATGGTCCCGCTGGTGCTGTACGAGTTGTTGATGGAACTGTACGCCAGCCCGATGTTGTCCAGGATGGTGACTAGCTCTTCTTTCGGGACCTCCTGGCGAAGCGTGTTTTCGATCTGGTCGCACAGCCGGGCCGTCTCTTCAATGCGCAAGCCGGCGCGCCCGCGGACGTGCATGCGGAAGATCCCGGCATCCACGTCAGGGAAGAAATCCTGGCCCAGGAAAAACACCAGGCCAGTGGACAGCACGCAAAAGCCCAGGAATGACGAAATGAACACCCGCCGGTTTTCCAGGCACGACGCCAGCATTTGGTGATAGCTGTCGCGCAGTCGGTCAAACGCTGTCTCAAAGCGGTGTTGCAGCCGCTTCAAAGAGGCGAACATGCCTTCGCGCTGATATTCGATGGAATCGTGCGTCTCATGTTCGTGCCCGCGCAGCAAGTACATCACCAGCGTGGGTACCAGCGTGCGCGAAAGCAGGTAAGAAGCCAGCATGGCGAAGACCACCGCTTCCGCTAGCGGAACAAACAGGAACTTGGCGACTCCGGTGAGGAAGAACATGGGCACGAAGACAATGCAGATGCAGAGCGTTGAAACAAACGCCGGAACGGCAATTTGCGACGCGCCGTCCAGGATGGCCGTCTTCAGTTCCTTGCCCATGGCCAGGTTGCGGTCAATGTTTTCGATCTCCACCGTGGCATCGTCCACCAGGATGCCCACGGCCAAGGCCAGTCCTCCCAGGGTCATGAGGTTGAACGTTTGTCCCAGCGCGGCCAGTGTGATGATGGAACACAAAATCGAAAGCGGAATGGAAACGGCAATCACCAGCGTGGTGCGCCAGTTTCCCAGGAAAAGCAGGATCATGGCCGCGGTGAGGCAGGCTGCAGTGAGCGCCTCCTTGACCACACCATTGATCGCCGCGCGCACAAACAATGACTGGTCAAACAGCGGCTTGATGGAAAGATCTTCCGGCAGCGTGGTAGCCACGCGCGCCAGGTTTTCTTTCATGTGCGCCACAATGTCCAGCGTGGACGCGCCGCCGTTTTTCATCACCGTAATCAGCGTGCCGCGTACGCCGTCCGCGCGGACCATGTTGGTCTGGGGTGAGAAGCCGTCGCGCACGTGCGCCACGTCATGCAGATACGTGGTGGCGCCGTTCTGGGTCTTGATCGGCAGGTTATTCAACTCGGCAATGGTGCTGGCGCTGCCGTTCATCTCCACCTGGTACTGCGACGACCCCATTTTGAAAGAGCCTGAAGGCAGAATCAGGTTCTGCAGGTTGAGCGCGTTCACCACGTCCACCGCGGTGAGTCCGCGGGCTTGCAACGCCGAGGTGTCTATGTCCACGGCCACCACGCGCTGCTTGCCACCGTACGGGAAAGGAATCGACGCGCCCTGCACGGTGACCATCTGCGGCCGGATGAAGTTCACGGAAAGATCGTTGAGCGCCTGTTCCGGCAGGGTCTTGCTGCTGATGCCCACCTGCATGATGGGCACGCTGGACGCCGAGTAAATAATGATCAGCGGAGGGTTGGTTCCTGCCGGCAGGCTGCGCACCGCCGTTTGCGAAATCGCGGTGACCTGCGCCATGGCCGTCTGCAGATTGCCGCTCGGCTGCAGGAAAATCTTGGTGATGGCGCGCCCGTCCATCGCCTGCGTTTCCGTGTGCTCAATGTCGTTGACGATGGTGGTGAGGCCGCGTTCCGTGTTGCTGACAATGCGGTCCGTCATCTCCTGTGCGGAGAGTCCCTGAAACTGCCAGATTACGCTGATGACCGGAATATTGATTTCAGGAAGGATGTCCACCGAGGTGCGGAAGATCACAATGGGGCTGAGAATGAGAATCAACAGCGCCATTACGACGAAGGTGTACGGGCGCCGCAGCGCCAGAGCAACAATCCACATCGGCTAGGACCCCTTCTGATTTCCCGCTTTTTCCGACGGTTTGCTTCGCAGCGATTCGCGGTCCGGCCGATCGCGAATTGAAACTGCGCCGTTTTCCTGGAACGGCTCACCCTGCATGACCCGTCCAAGGCGGGCTCTCAGCGTCGAAAAAGTTTCAGGATAAGCGCTTATTGTAGCAGCGTGTGGTGCGCTGTTTGCGCGGGTGTTTACACTTCTTAACCAACCTATACCAAAGAACACACCAAGCGTTTGCGCTGGGACTTGTGCGCTGTTGTGTTTCGAGCGGCGCTTTCAGCTTTGACCGTAAACCGGGACCGCCGCTCCGTGTACGACTTTGGCGTCGTCGCTCAAGAGAAACAGAATCACACGCGCGATCTCTTCCGGCTTGGGCCATTTGGAGAAATCGGCGTTGGGCATGGATTTGCGATTGGGTTCGGTATCAATGATAACGGGCAGAATGGAATTCGCGCGAACGCCGGTGCCCTTCAGGTCCTGCGCCAGGCAATCCAGCAGCGCCAGCGCCGCCGCCTTGGACGCCGCGTAGGCTGATCCGCCCGCCCAGTGGTCGTAGGCCGCCTTGGCCGCGATGTTCACAATCGCCCCGCTCTTCTGCTTCAGCATCGCCGGCGCCACCACGCGGGCCAGTGTGTATCCGGCGTTGGCGTTCAGGTTCATCATCAGCTGATAGGTCTTGGGCTCAGTCTCCCATAGGGATTTTCCGCCGGCGTAGCCGCCGATGGTGTTCACCAGAAAGTCCAGGCGTCCGTGGCGCGCTGTGATGCCATCTACCAGGTTGCGCGCGGCGGTCTCGTCGGTGGCGTCGAGCGGAAGGAGCTCCAGATGCGCGTTGGCGCCCACGGCGTCCCGCAGGGCGTCAGCTTCTTCCTTCTTTATATAGGTAGCGATCACCGAGGCGCCTTCATGCAGCAACGCCAGCGTGACCGCGCGTCCCAGGCCGCCGGTACCGCCGGTGACTAACGCTACTTTGTTGGAGAATTGGGGGTTCATCAGGTGTGCCTCCTTGCAGAAGTCAAGCCTCAGCATATATCACGCCAAATTTTTGGGCTTGATTTGCAGGCGACTCACAATCCATACCGCTGCGGTCTTGTATTCCGCCCCTGGGCCATTTAATATAATACTGGATTGGTATTGTATCCAGCTCCTGGTTCCACCTGGACGCTGGAGGAGTAATTTCGTCATGTTCAGACTCAACAAGCTTACCGATTACGGCATCGTGTTAATGGCCCACGTGGCGCGCAGCCCGGAAGATCTGCCGCACACCGCGCGCAGCCTGTCTAAGGCCTCGCGGATCCCGCTGCCCACGGTCGGCAAGCTGCTGCGGCAGCTTTCTGAGCGCGGACTGCTGAGCTCGCATCGCGGGGTCAAAGGCGGCTACAACCTGGCCCGTAAGCCCGAAGCTATCTCCGTGTCAGACATTGTTCTGGCCCTGGAAGGGCCCATCGGATTCACCGAGTGCAGCGTGGTGGCCGGCCTGTGCAACATGGAACGCTCCTGCGCCATCAAGATCAATTCCCAGATTATCGGGGACGCGCTGCGTGACGCGCTCGACCAGGTGATGCTGGCCGACCTGAACCATGAAATGGCGCCGCACCAGCGCCGCAGCAAAAGCAAGAGCAAGTTTGTTTCGATTGAATCCGCGGGTGTCACAGAGGGAGTGCGATGAGCACAACAGACCAGATCAAAGACATAGCCAAGCAGGAATACAAATGGGGCTTCATCACGGACGTGGATGAAGACCGCCTGCCGCCGGGGCTGAATGAAGACGTTGTCCGCGCCATCTCCGCCAAGAAAGAAGAGCCGGAGTTCATGACCGAGTGGCGGCTGAAGTCGTATCGCTATTGGGCCACGCAGGAAACCTCGCACGCTGAGCCCGAGTGGGCCAACGTGAAGTATCCGCCCATTGATTATCAGGGGCTGTCTTATTACTCCGCGCCCAAGCAGAAAAAGCAACTCTCCAGCCTGGAGGAAGTTGATCCCGAAATCCTGAAGACCTACGCCAAGCTGGGCATTCCTCTGCACGAGCAGAAGTTGCTGGCCGGCGTCGCCGTGGACGCGGTATTTGACAGCGTTTCGGTGGCCACCACGTTCAAGGCCAAACTCTCGGAACTGGGCATCATCTTTTGTTCGTTCTCTGAAGCTGTGAAGAACCATCCGGACCTGGTTAAGAAGTACCTGGGCACCGTGGTCCCGTACACTGACAACTTTTTCGCCGCGCTGAACTCCGCCGTTTTCAGTGACGGCTCGTTCGTTTACGTGCCCAAGGGCGTTCGCTGCCCCATGGAGTTGTCCACGTATTTCCGCATCAACGCGCAGAACACCGGACAGTTTGAGCGCACCCTGATCGTCGCCGACGAGGGCGCTTACGTCAGCTACCTGGAAGGCTGCACCGCCCCGGTGCGCGACGAAAATCAGCTCCACGCGGCCGTGGTCGAGCTGATTGCGCATGACAACGCCACCATCAAGTACTCCACGGTGCAGAACTGGTATCCCGGCGACAAGGAAGGCAAAGGCGGGATCTACAACTTTGTCACCAAGCGCGGTAAATGCCTCGGCAAGAATTCCAAAATCTCCTGGACGCAGGTGGAAACCGGATCAGCCATCACCTGGAAATACCCCAGTTGCATCCTGCAGGGCGATAACTCGGTGGGCGAGTTTTACTCCGTGGCGCTGACCAACAACTACCAGCAGGCCGATACAGGCACAAAGATGATCCACATCGGCAAGAACACCACCAGCACTATCGTGTCCAAGGGCATCTCCGCCGGGCACGGGCAGAATACCTATCGCGGCATGGTGAAGATCCTGAAGGGCGCCACCGGCGCGCGCAATTACACGCAATGCGATTCGCTGCTAATCGGCGACAAATGCGGCGCGCACACTTTCCCGTATATCGAAGTCAAGAACTCCACCGCGCGCATGGAGCATGAAGCGTCCACGTCGAAGATCGGTGAAGACCAGATTTTTTACCTGCAGCAGCGCGGCATATCCAAAGAAGAAGCGGTGGCCATGATTATCAACGGCTTCTGCAAGACCGTCTTCCGCGAATTGCCCATGGAATTTGCCGTGGAAGCGCAGAAGTTATTGAGCATCAGCCTTGAGGGGAGCGTCGGATAAACCAATGAGTCTTGTCGAAATCAAAAACCTGCATGCCAGCGTGAATGGCAATGAAATCCTCAAGGGGATCAACCTCACCGTCAATGCCGGTGAAGTGCACTCCATCATGGGTCCCAACGGCTCCGGCAAGAGCACGCTGGCCGGCGTTCTGGCCCGGCGTGAGAGTTATGCCGTCACCCAGGGCTCGGTTACGTTTAACGGCAAAGATCTCTTGGAGATGAAGCCGGAAGACGCTGCCTGCGAAGGCCTGTTTCTGGCGTTCCAGTATCCGGTGGAGATTCCCGGTATCAGCAACGCTTACTTCTTGCGCGCCGCGCTGAACGCAATTCGCAAATCGCGCGGCCAGGAAGAGCTGGACGCCATGGACTTCCTGCCTTTGCTCCGCGAAAAGATGCGCCTGCTGGAGATGGACGAAAAGTTCCTGAACCGTCCGGTGAACGAAGGCTTTTCCGGCGGCGAAAAGAAGCGCAATGAGATCGTGCAGATGGCCGTGCTGGAACCGAAACTCTGCGTGCTGGATGAAACCGATTCCGGCCTGGACATTGACGCCCTCAAGATCGTGGCCAAGGGCGTGAACGCCATGCGCAACAAAGACCGCGCAATGATCGTGGTCACGCACTACCAGCGGTTGCTGAATTACATTGTGCCGGATTACGTCCACGTTTTGGTGAACGGCAAAATCGTTAAATCCGGCGGGCCGGAACTGGCGCTGGAACTGGAAGAGAAGGGCTATAGCTGGACGGAAGCTGAGCCGGCCGGCGCGCGCCGCTAATCGGGGGACATAAGAAGAAGATGAGCAACGCCATGGCAACCCAAGCTCCCGAGAGATATCTGGAGGCCTTTGATCAATTCAACCGCCGCGCCGCCACGCAACTGAGCTGGCTGAAGTCGCTGCGTCAGGAGGGATTTGCCCGTTTCGCGGAGAGCGGCTTTCCCACCACGCATGATGAAGACTGGCGCTTCACCAACATCACCACCCTTGCACAGACGGAATTTCACGCGGCGCATCCTGGCGGCGTCAGCGCGCGCGACCTGGAGCAGTTCGGCACATCCGACTTTGCTTGCCAGTTGGTCTTCGTGAATGGCCGTTTCTTGAGCGAGCTTTCTCGAATTCCGTCGTTGCCGGGCGGAGTCACCATCGGCAGCCTGGCAGAGCAGCTGACCACCGATGCTGCTGAAGTCAAAGAGCATCTGGGACAGTATTTGAACTTCCAGCGTGACGCGTTTGCCGCGCTGAATACCGCTTTCATGGAAGACGGCGCTTACATTCACGTTCCGCGCAGCGTGGCGGTGGAGCAGCCCATCTATTTGCTGTTCGTGACCACCGGCGGGGCTACGCCCACCATGGACCATCCGCGCAACCTGATCGTCGCCGACGAAAACAGCCAGGTCACCGTGGTGGAAGACTACGTCGGGCTGGGCGAAGGCGTTTCTTTGTCCAACACCGTCACCGAACTGGTGGCCGGCGACAGCGCGGTGGTGTCGCACTACATGATCGTGCGCGAAGCCGGCGCGGCCTACAACGTTTCCACGCTGCGTATTCAGCAAGGCCGCAGCAGCAACGTGTCCACCCATTCGCTGTTGATCAACGCCGCGCTGGTGCGCAACAACGTGCATCCGGTGCTGGCCGGAGAAGGCGCGGAATGCCTGATCAACGGCCTGTTCATGGCCAATGGCACGCACATGGACAACTACATGCTCGTGGAGCATGCCAGCCCGCATTGCAATAGCCGGCAGTTTTACAACGGCATTTTGAGCGGCAAAGGACACGGCGTTTTTCACGGACGCATCATCGTCCACAAGGACGCGCAGAAGACTGACGCCAAGCAGACCAACCGCAACCTGCTGCTCTCCGACGACGCGCAGATTGACACCAAGCCGCAGCTGGAAATTTACGCCGACGACGTGAAGTGCACCCACGGCGCCACCATCGGCCAGGTGGACGAGAATGCTCTTTTCTACCTGCGCTCGCGCGGACTGGATGAAGCCTCCGCCAAGCATCTCTTGCTGCTGGCCTTCGCCAACGAATGTCTGGACCGCATGAGCTCCGAGCAGGTGCGCGATCATATGGAACGTCTGGTGACCGGAGCGCTGCCGGAGGCCGCGGCGTACTCGGCCGCTAAGTCCGCCGACGCGCCGAGAAACTGGGAGGAAGTGGGATGAGTACCGTAGTCAAAACGCCTCGTCAGGTCCACGCGGCCGGCGCCTATGACGTGAAAAAGATTCGCGCCGATTTTCCCATCCTCCACCAGGAAGTTCACGGCAAGCCGCTGGTGTATCTGGACAACGCCGCCACCACGCAGAAGCCGCTGGCGGTCATTGAGGCGATTGAGCATTACTATCGCCGCGACAACGCCAACATCCATCGCGGCGTGCACACGCTGTCAGAGCGCGCCACGGAAGCCTACGAGAAGACGCGAGTCGCGGCGCAAAAGCTGATCAACGCCGCCTCTTCCAGCGAAATCATCTTTCTTCGCGGGACCACGGAAGCCATCAACCTGGTGGCCCAGACCTACGGCCGCAAGAACGTCGGCAAGGGCGACGAAGTCCTCATCACCGCCATGGAGCACCACTCCAACATTGTTCCCTGGCAGATGCTGTGTGAAGAAAAAGGCGCCGGGCTGCGTGTGGCTCCCATCAATGACCGCGGCGAGCTGATTCTGGAAGAATTTGAAAAGCTGCTGGGACCAAAAACCAAGATCGTGGCCGTCGGGCATCTTTCCAACGCGCTCGGCACCATCAACCCCATCCAGCAGATTGCGCGCATGGCCCACGCCTACAACGCCGTGGTGCTGGTGGACGGAGCGCAGGCCGCGCCCCGCATGGCGGTTGACGTTCAGGCCTTGGATTGCGATTTCTACGCTATTTCCGGGCACAAGCTTTACGGGCCCACCGGCATCGGCTTTCTCTACGGGAAAACGAAATTGCTGGAGGCCATGCCGCCCTACCAGGGCGGCGGCGACATGATCGCCTCCGTTACTTTCGACAAGACGATTTACAACCGGCTTCCCTACAAATTTGAAGCCGGCACGCCGAACATCGCCGACACCATCGGACTGGGCGCGGCCATCGAATACCTAAACCAACTCGGCCTGGAAAACATTGAGCAGCATGAGTCCGAACTGCTGGGCTACGCCACCGAACAGGTCCAGAAGATTCCCGGCGTCAGCGTGATAGGCACGGCCCGGGAAAAAGCCGGCGTGCTTTCTTTCGTAATTGAAAACATTCACCCACATGACATCGGCACCATTCTGGACCATGAAGGCATCGCCGTACGCACCGGGCACCATTGCGCGCAGCCGGTGATGCAGCGCTTCGGGATTCCGGCCACGGCGCGCGCTTCCTTTGGGCTGTACAACACTCGCGAAGAAGTGGACGCGCTGGTCCGCGGCGTTCGCAAAGTGATTGAGGTGATGGGGTAATGTCTGAACTGCGCGAGCTGTATCAGGAAACAATTCTGGAACACAGCCGCAAGCCCAGGAACTTCGGGATTCTGGAGACGGCCAACCACAAGGCGGAAGGCTACAATCCCTTGTGCGGCGACCATTACACCGTTTTCCTGGACGTGAAAGACGGCGCTATCCAGAACCTGAGTTTTGAAGGATCAGGCTGCGCCATCTCCAAGGCTTCAGCGTCCATGATGACGCAGAGCCTGAAGGGCAAGACCACCGCGGAGGCCGAGGCCCTGTTTACCAAGTTCCATGATCTGGTCACCGGGCAGGGTGATGCGGCGGAAGAGATGGGCAAGCTGGCGGTGTTCGGCGGCGTGTCAGAGTTTCCGTTGCGCGTGAAGTGCGCGACGCTGGCCTGGCACACACTGCGGGCGGCCCTGCGGGGAGAGCAACAAGCTGTCTCCACCGAGTAACGCAAGACCGGTGGAGCGTACGGGTGTATCGTACGGGTTTATCGTAATACGACTTTAGCGAATCCGAACCTCTGACCGAGGCGGTTCTCGGGAGGCATGTTTTGAAGCCGGGCGAAAATCTGGTGCTCACTCGCGATTGCGCGGCCACGCAAATCCCCAGCGGGATTCCGTACCCCGTGCCCTCCGGCACGCGCGTACGGCTGTCGCAGGCCTTGGGCGGCAGTTACACCGTAATGACCGAACAGGGCTACCTTCTACGTATTGACTCCAAGGATGCCGACGCGCTGGGAATCACCGAGGAAACCACCGCCGGAGCCACCGCCGCCGCCCCCTCCGAATTCAGCGAGAAGTTGGTCTGGGACCAGTTGAAAACCGTGTATGACCCCGAGATCCCCGTGAACGTGGTGGACCTTGGGCTGATTTACGAGTGCCAGGTCGCCCCGGTGGAAGGCGGCAACAATATTGACATCAAAATGACCATGACCGCTCCCGGTTGCGGCATGGCGGATGTGCTGAAGTCGGACATCGAGAGGAAACTGGCTTCCTTGCCCGCGGTCAAGGCCGTCAACGTTCAGGTGGTACTCGATCCACCCTGGCATCCCGGAAGGATGTCTGAAGGCGCTCGCCTTCAGTTGGGCTTGGACTTGGATAGTTCTCCATTCCCGCTCTACAGCAGACCTTGATAGACCGCTGCGCCGTGCTGCCGTGCAAGAAGTGTCCCGGAAAAATATAGGCCGTCCTCCTAAATTATTAAAGAATCTGATAATTGACCCCCGTTTTGGCCTATGCCGGTACTTTTTTCCCTCCGTCAAATAAGGCCTATCTACCGCTCAATCAACCACTTACGATAATTCTTAAGAGTTGAAGTGCTTCTTGACTTGAAATTTGTTTGCCCCACAAAACTCGCGTGATATAGTCCACCCTGAACTTTCCGGGGACGGCACCCGTCCAAATTTATGGTGCAAAGACTTCGCCAACTCGTGCTCCTGATGATCCTGGGAATGGTGGTTTTCTCGCCATTCATGCAACTGGATAGCTGGGACGCGTTTCCGGTTGCCACCGGCGACCTGGAGTTGCACCTGATCGGCCTGTTCAGCGTGATCGGCATGATCCTGGTGTTCGTAGGAATCCTCCGGTGCTGCCCTTCACTCCTCCGCTGGAAGTTCACGGCTCCCCTTCTGTTCCTGGCGGCCTCGGCGACCAGTGAACGGTCAGAGTCTGTCCTGCTCGGTGTTTACTCGCCTCTCCGAATCTGATTCTTCCCTTCCCGTAAGCAGTAGTGTGCCCAATAAAAAGATCAAGTTTCTTGCGCCACTCATAGGTCTTTTGACGGGCTCAAGTTTCGCTCTTGCTTGAAATCAGCTTGATGCGAAACCCACAACACATGCACGGAACCATAAGGACAAGGGAATGGACCATGAAATCCACAGAGACGTACGCCACTCCTCCAGACGTGGAATTGGCGGGAGCCGAACCGGCCCTGCTGCTGGACAGTATTGATAGTGTTGAGAACGTTGACACTAACTTAGAATTAGAAAATGACAGCTTGGAGAATGATGATTGCACGGCGCGGTGCGCTCGTTGCCTGCAACCCATTGAAAGTGAAGATGGGCGTTTGGTGCAGGGCTGCTTGAACGGCGACCAGCAGGCCTGGGGCCGGCTGATTGACAAGTACAAGCGCCTGATCTTTTCCATTCCCTTCAAGTACGGGGCCACCGCGGAAGACGCGGCCGACGTGTTCCAGGCCGTCTGCATTGAAGTGTTCAACAGTTTGCCCCAGCTGAAGAACCCTGACTCCCTGCGCTCCTGGCTGATTACCGTAGCGGTGCGTCAGTCGTACCGCTGGAAGCAGAAGCAATCCAACCACGTGGAACTGGATGCCATGGAGCCGGAGTTGGCGGAAGAGATCGCCACGGCGCCGGAAACTATGATGCAGATCCAGCAAGAGCAGATTGTCCGCGACGTCGTGGACCAGCTGCCGCCGCGCTGCGCGGAACTGGTCAAGATGCTGTTCTTTGAACAGCCGCCGCTGCCTTACGCGGAGGTTGCGCGCCGCCTGGGCCTGGCTACCGGCTCCATCGGATTTGTCCGTGGCCGCTGCCTGGTGCGCCTGCGCAAGATCCTGCTGGAAGCCGGGTTCAATGGATTTCGTCCTAGCGCGCTGGCTCGCGATCGCAGGCCCGGGTATTCGGTCCCGGCGGCGGGAAAGCACGCAGAATTCTAGGCGGGAGCGCGCCGGGATCGGGCAGGTTTTACCCGGCGCGCATCTCAGGCACCCTAGAAGCCCAGATTGCATAGGAGCGGGCCCCTAGGCGGTCTGATCTCCGCAACGGCGCCTTTTGTTCAGCAATGATGAACGATTTCGGAAGGAACGCGTTTGTCTTACAGACGCGGACGGGGCTTGGTGTGTAATGCCAGGTCCAGGCGGTAGCATTCCAGCGGGTCCATCTGGCTCAGTTCGCGATGCATGGATTGTACGCGCGAGATTTTTTGCGCCAGGATTGCAATCCGTGTGCGCAGGTCTTCCATGCGGAAAGGCTTGGTCAGGAAGTCATTGGCGCCGGCCCGATAAGCCGACCGGATGCGCTCCGGCTCTCCCTTGGCGGTGAGCAGAATTACGTACGGCTGAGTGTTCAAATCGGCAAACCGGATCCACTGGCAGACTTCCAGCCCGCTCATCTTGGGCATTTCCCAATCCAGAATGCACAGATCAAAGGGCCCGGTCTGAAGCGCCAAGCAAGCTTGCTGGCCATCGCTGGCGGACACCACGTCGCAGCCCCAATAGGCAAGGGACGATTTCAGCAGGCTGCCTGATACGGATTCTTGTTCGGCAATCAGTACTCTCAGCTTCTTCGTCATCATCATCGTCCTTGGCCCTTTCAGTGCGTCCACCTTAGCATGCCAGTTTGAAGTCATAGCGCATGTCGGTGGAAACCTGTATTTCTGATCCCTGAAATTTCGTTCTTATGCAGTAAAGATCATCTGGATTCGGCCAACGCACCCCAGTCACGGCGTTGCTCTTGTAAAGAGCCAGAGCGATCCGCAGCTGTTCCAGGTCCTGCTTCTGCAGGGAATCTCCCAGGTATTCAATGTCCTGGGCGATCTGTGCCGCGGCTTCGAGCCATTTTTGATAGTCATCCATGATCTTCTCTCCAGCTCGGGGGTGAATTATTTACATTCAGCAGCTTGCAAAAACTACTCAACACAGCGGCTTTGCCGGGGGCTTGCCCATCCCGAGTCTGCGGCCTGAACTCCATTACTTGCCATTACTTACTTAGAGCTAAGGCCTTAGAACGTTCAATCCTTGGTCGCTGTCTATAAGAGTGTGAATCCTTTTGCGAAATATAGGTGTGCAACCCTGTGACCATACAGAGCATGGTTTTCCCGATTGCGGTGTGGCTCCTATCTGCCTAACAAGAAAGCACTTTTAGGTGTTGTATGGCGGGCGCCGCAGGCCCGTGGCGAAAGAGTTACTTCAGTAACAATCTATGTGGGTAAAAAACGGCAAGGCAGTGGGGTCTTCCGACCCAGGTGTGCAGCGCCCGGCCATCCAGGACTGGGTAGCCATGCCGATTAAATTAAATTGTGTGCGTGGAACTTCTTTCGGCTCTTGGACAAATTGATTGGGGTCAAGCCCGCGCAAAATCAATGTACCCGCGCTGGGGGTCGGCGCTGATCAATTTCACGCGCAGCCGGTCACCCACATCCACGCCTTGCCCGTGGACCAGCAGTCCTTCCACGTGCGGCTGCAACACGCGGACGAAAGTCCCATGGTCGCCTGTGCCGGTCACAATGGCGTCAAACACTTCACCGATCCTGCGGCTCATGCTCACGGCGGCGATGCGCTTGGTCATGGTCCTCTCCACCTTGCGCGCGGCGTCTTCTTTCTCCGTGCAGTTGCGCGCGTTGGCGGAGAGATCGTCATCGGAGTACGGTCCCGGCCTGCCGGCCAGCACGGACTTGATCAGCCGCTGCGTTATCACATCGGCGAAGCGGCGATTCGGCGCCGTGGAGTGCGTGTAATTTTCCACCGCCAGTCCAAAATGGCCGGGTGAAGGCTCGCCCGGCCGCTCCAGAACGTATTCGCCCGGACCCATAAGCTTGATGACCGCCAGCGAGAGATCAGGAAAATGGTCGGGGTCGGCCGCTTTGCGCGTCTGCAAGAAATCGTTGAGCGACTTGGAGTCCGGCTGCGCCGGCAGCTTCCCGCCTTGCTGTGCCGCCAGCGCGACGATGCGGTCCCATCGCTCCGGCACCTTGACCACCCGCCGTATGGACGAGACGTTCTTTTCTTCCAGCATCAGCGCCACCGCGCCGTTGGCGGCGATCATGAAATCTTCAATCAGCTCGGTCGCGCGGTTTTTCTCCTGCTGCTCCAGAGAGACCACTTCCTGGTTCAGCACCACGGGGTGTACTTCCGCGGTGTCAATGTTCAGCGCGCCGTGCCGGTGCCGCTCGTTTTTTAGGGCCTGGGCGATTTCGTCCTGGAGCCGGAGCTGGGCCTGCAGTTCGGGCGAACTCGCCACCTTGGGTGGCGCCGGACCGCGGTCTTCCAGCCATGCTCCCACGGCGTTGTAAGTGAGCTGGGCCTTGTTGCGCAGCAGAGCGCGATACACGCTGTGGCCGCTGAGCTGCCCGTCAGAGTCGGCCAGAAATTCGGTGACCACTCCCAGCTTGTCGCCGCCTTCGAGCAATGACGTAGCTCCGGTGGAAAGATCTTCCGGCAGCATGGCGAAGTTGCGCACGCCGGTGTACACCGTGGTGGTTTCCTTGGCGGCGTGCAGATCGAGCGGCGTGCCCTGGGCGACGAAGGCATCCACATCGGCAATGCCGATCATCACCTTCACCTTGCCGTCAGGCTGCTTCTCCGCCACTTCAATCTGGTCCAGATCGCGCGAAGTGTCATTATCAATGGACGACCACAACAGGCTGCGCAGATCGCGCACGTCCGCGCCGGCTGCCACCTGCGGAGGCGCGGCTTTGATTTGCGCCAGCTGTTGCAGCGCTGCCGGCGGGAAGTCAGGCTCAAATCCATTGTCCAGCATCACCTGGCGGGCGGCGGCCTGAAGGTCCATGTGCGAGACTTGGGTGTTGTTCATAAAGTTCGGTGAGCGACCTGAAAGACTAACACGGGAGAGCGATGGGAAACGCCGAGTTCGCGCATCTTCTTTTATTGGTCAGTTCTTCGCTGAGATCTGCGTTCATCTCGCCGCGCCGGAAGAGGAGATGACCGCCGCAGCCGGCGCCGCCGGTTTTTCGCGCACCAGAATGGGCAATCGCGGGAAAGAGAATGTGCCGCCGGCGTCGTCAATCACGTTGACCTGGCAGGTGTACAAACCTGGTTTGAGTTGCGCCAGGGGTACATCAAACTGGAACACCGCGGCCTTGCGGTCCGGCGCCGTCAACTCGCGGGCTTCAATCAGCGGCGTTTCATAGGTCTTTATTTTGCCGTTGAAGAACTCAATGCTGGTGAGCACATGGATGGGATTCTTCACCGCGGGGGCTTTGCTCTTGGCGTCAGCCGGTGCAGGCGATTTGTCTTTGGCCGGTTCGTACACTTCATAGAAAAGATAGAGATGCTGGTCTGCCGTAAACACGTGGGCGATGTTGGGGACCAACTCGTTGCCGTCGCGCACCAGCGGATTCCGGGACTTCTTCGCATTGGGCTGGATCTGGCTGGCCAGCACCACGGAACTCATCTTGAGCGGCGCTTTCCTGATGTCCGGGACGGTATAGTCGGTTTCAAACGATCCCATTCTTCCTGACTGGTTTTCCCGCACCACGAATTTGAAATGATATTTGCCCGGGAACAAAAGGAATCCGGTGCTGTACTGCACGTTCTTGCGCCGCACTTCCTGCGATGCGTCGAGTGAAAGTTTCACGGTCTCGCGCACGCTGCCGACGGGGCGCTTCAGTTCGTCCACCACCGCGCCGATGATGTCCAGTGACGCCTTGTCTTTGTCGCCGCCTTTGGTGAACGGAATCTGCGATCCCGGCACCACCAGCGCCACCGGCACGTAAAAGCGCCGGTCGTCGAGGCGGAAGTATGAAGCTGCCATGTACAGCGCCACGTCCGTGCTGGAAAGCTCCGCGGCCAGCTCTTCTTCCATCTGCTGTTCTTTGTCTTCGGCGTTGAAGTGCTGGAAGTCCTTGGGCGCGTAATAGCCTTTGCGGAATTCAATGTTCAAACCCGGACGGTTGATCTTGACCTGTATGCGGCGGTACTTGCCATCTTTCAGCGGATTGCTGCTCTTGAATCCGAGCACGTAGTACGCCGAGGTGTCTCGCTGCACGCGATCGAAAACCGTGCCCAGGTCATTGGTGTCCAGGAAGGCCTTGCCTCCGGTGTCCGCTGCCAGGGTGGTGAGGGTTTCCTGGCTGGCGAAGTTGGCGTCCAACTGGTTCTGTACCGCTGCGCCGGAATACATGGCGGTGCCGCGCAGGCTGGCGGTTGACGCGGAGCCTCCAGGGGGCATGGCTTCCAGGCCGCGTGAGTCCATCGTATAGATGGCCACGTCCGCCTTCACCGCGGCGTTGATGGCCGCGCGCAACGCCGATTCGTTCTCAATCCCCGTCTGCGTCATGCCGCTGGAGAAGTAGATGACCGATTTCTTCTGATTGAACTTGGCCAGCACCTGGCAGATGGACTGCAGAGCCTGCAGCTTGCGGTCGGTGTTGAACTGGTTGTACTCGGTTTCGTCCGGCGTGTAGGCGTTGCCGCTTTCTTCAATGCCGTCGGCGTCGCCGGTGGGCCCGGCGTCCATGCCCTGGCCTTCCGAGTGCGTGAACCGGTTCAGCACGCGCAGAAGGCGGGAGCGGTCGGCAGTGAAGTCCTGGTCCAGGCGCAAAGACGACGCCAGCGACACAATGGCGATCATGTCCGCGGCGGTCATCTTGGTCTGGACGTATTTGCGCGCGGCGTCCACGGAGCGCTGGGTCTCGTCCGGCCCCAGGGAACTGAGATCAAAAAAGAGGACGATCACCCGCTTGTTGTTCAACGCTTCTTCCGCGTCTTTGCGGCTCAGGATGGGTTTGGCCGGGGCTTCGTTTACGGACGTCTGCGCTGGGCCGCCCGTAGTCAGTGGCGCGGTATCAAGACTTTCAAAATCGAAGCTGGAGACCTGCTGCGGCTTGCCGTCTTCCAGCAGGGTGAAGTCTTCTTTCTTGAGTCCCATCACCGGCTGGCCTTGCTTGTCGCGTACGACCACGTTCACCAGAACCAAATCGCTTTCCACCCGGAATTTGAGCAGTCCCTGTGAGCTTCTGGGCGGCTGCGGCTGTTGGGTTGTTGAAGAAGAAGTCTGGGCGCCGGATGGCGCTGCGGCCAGTGCGGCGACTATTCCCGCTGCAACCAGTTGCCGCCAACGCGCGAATTCCGTTCTCAATTCCATAGACCTAGAACCTGTACCGCGCGGAGAGCTGGGCTTTGCGCATGGAGCCCGCGCCCACGACCTGTCCAAAGGTCGGCGAGCCGAAGGTGGAGTCAATCGAGGTGAAGCGAACGATGTTGAAAACGTTGGTCGCCGTCAGCCGCACTTCCAGCGCCTGCATTTCTTTCACCTGAATATTTTTCGAGAGCGACATGTCCGCGCTCACCGTTCCCGGCCCAATGATGATGTTGCGTCCTGCGTCGCCAAAGACGCGGGTTGGCGAAGTGAACGCCGCGGTGTTGAACCATTCTCCAATGGATGGGTTGTTCAACTTGATCGCTTGGCCCGGCGCCAGATCAGGCCGGGTGGCGCCGGTGGTCCCGCGTCCCAGGTCAGACGCGCTGCCAAAGACGCGCGGCGAAAAGGGAAGTCCCGATGCCAGCATCACGTTGCCGCTCACGGCAATTCCGCTGAAAGCTTTTTGCGCCCAGCCGTCTTTATGCAGCCATTTCTGTTCTTTGCCGAAAGGCAGTTGGTAGATGTAGTCGGCGGAGAAACGGTGCCGCTGGTCAAAGCTGGAGAGGCCGCGTTCGGCGGCGATGTCCAGATCGTTCTGTGCCACCACCGCCGCGCCTCCGCCGATGGAGGAGGCATTGTCAATGGACTTGGAGTAGGTATAGGTCCCGCCCAGCGAGAAGCCGTGGCGCATGCGTTTGCGCACACGCAGGCTACCGGAATGCAAAATGGACGAGCCTTGCGACGATTCAAACAAGAACGGCGCAACGCAAGACGTGCCCGCCGGCGTGAGCGGCGTGCAGGGAACAAAGCGCGGTCCGCCCGTGGCCAGCTGGTCCGGCGCGCGCACAATGTCCAGGTGCGTTCCTTTAGAACCGGTGTAGCCGATATTGATCACCAGGCTGGTCTTCACTTCCTGCTGGATGTTCAAGTTCCACGACTGCACGTACGCCAGCCGGTAGTCGGGGTCCACAGCGTAACTGTTGGTGATGTGGTTGGGGCTTATGACGGGCGCAGGGAAGCCGTTCTGCAGCGTGAGCGACGTAGGCGTCGCCGCAGGATTGGTTTGGGCCACGGCGAACGGCGGCTGGAAGCCGAGCTGCGTCGCCATTTGCCCGTACTGGCCAAGGTTGTAGTTGATCCCGTATCCGGCGCGGACCACAGTTTTGGGAAATGGCTTCCACGCAATGCCCACGCGTGGCGCAAAGTTGTTGCGGTCCGGCCGCAACAGGCCTTGGGGAAACCGCTTGCCGGTAATCGGGCCGGTCTGGCCGGGCTGGACAGGGGCCACCGCGCTGAAGTCGGACGCCACGTCCAGGTTCACCTGCTGGCCGTTCAATTCTGAAAACGGCAGGATGAATTCATAGCGCAGCCCCAGGTTCAACGTGAGGTTTTTGCCGGCGCGCCAGTTGTCCTGGAGAAAAAGATCGAAGGAGTTGGAACGGAAACGGTAATCTTCGGCGCCAAACTGGATGGACGTTTCCTGGGCAAAGCCCGCCAGAAAGTCCGCAAAAGGCTGGCCGGTGGCCGCGCCGGTGAAGATGAACGTTCCGCGCGCGTTGGCGGCATTGCGGGTGTCCAGCATCTGGCGGCGGAAGTCGCCGCCCCAGGTCCAGGAATGCTTGCCGTGCGTCAGACTCATGGAATCGCTGACGCTGAATGTCTGGTTGGTGCGGAATTGCGGCGTTAGGTCCTGCAGGCTGCTGAATTCCGGCGCGAAGCTCAGCGTGGGCAGGCCGAAGTCCGCGGGCAACTGCGAAACCCCGGTGATTCCCAACTGGCCTTCAATATTATTGCTGTTGGTGAAGTGGTTGAGGGTCTGCGCGCCGGCGCGGTTGTAGTTGAAGCGCAGAGAATTGATGAACAAGCCCTTCACCGCGGAGTGGCCGACGTTGAAATTGTAATTGTGGATCGCCTGGTTGCCGCCCAGCCCGGGGAACGGATTCAATACGGTATTGCGAATGTTGTTGTAAACAAATCCGCCGCTGATGCTTTGCGACCAATGCGTCTTCTCCTGCTTCTTGCCGGCACTTTGTTGCTGCCGCTGCTGCTGGCGTTGCTGTGCGCGTATGCCCAGAGCGCCCAGGAGTCCTTGGTCGGCGCCAAAGCTGTGATTGAAACGCACGAACGCCGTGTCCGAGTGGCTGGGGCTGGCGGAGACAAAATGAAAGTTCCTGACGTCGCCGGGAAGATTGGGCTCAGGAATGAAATTCAGGATCTGGGCCGCGGCGGGATTGATGTTCGCCACCTGGAAAGTCTGGAAATTGCCGGAGCGTTCGGCCAGCGTGGGCACGGTGGAGAAAACGTCGTAAGGATTGGTGCTGCGGCTGCCAGTGTAGCTGCCGAACAAAAATGTCTTGGCGCCGCCGTGGTAGATGTGGGGAATGTTCAGCGGTCCGCCGAGCGTGACGCCAAAGCGGTTCTGGTTGTAGTCGGCTTTGTTTTCCGGCTGGCCGTTCAGTGAGTACGGCTTGGCGTCCAGGAGCGAGCCACCGTAATTGAAGAAGATGGAGCCATGCGGTTTGTTCACGTTGAAGCCGCGACCGCCGCGTCCACCACGGCCTCCTCCTCCGCCGGGGCCTCCACCCATGATGAAGACCATCGGCCCGCCACCGCCCATGCCACCGCCGCCGAAGCCGCCTCCGCCGAGGATTTGGATGTTGGCGGTGCCGCCGCCAAAGTTGATGGCGCCGCTTCCGCCACCCTGCTGCTGCAGTTGTTCGCGAAGATCGGAGATTCGGTCCTGCATTTCGCCGGGATCAAACATGTTCTGTTCCGCGCGTCCCATGGACCCGGAGACGGCCACCGATTCGTTGCCGCCTTCCGCCGCCAGTCCGGCGTTGGGCAATCCGGCGCCGGCCAGAGAAGCCGCGTCAGTGTTGGCGGAAGAGAATCCGCCTCCCAGATCGCCGCCACCGGAGAGCGCCAGTTGCTGCATGCCCTGGCGTCCGGCGGCGCTCATCTGCTGCGCAACTTGCTGTCCTTGCTCCTGATCTTCTTTCTGCACACGCGAAAGCAAAATCATGGCCAGGTCAGCTTTGCCCGCGCGGTTCTGCTCGTTGATGACGATCTCCTGGGTCACCGGCGCAAACGCCGAGAACTCCGCCTTGACCACGTAACGGCCTTTACCGCCAACGGAGATTTTGAAACTGCCGTCCACTTCCGTGGACGTGATGTATCGCTTGCCGGTAAGAGTGTTGGCCGCGCTGACGGTCACGCCAGGAAGCGGAATGTTGCCGGACTTGACGGTGCCGGAGATTTCGCCATACGCCGTTGACGGGCTGGCCGCGGACGGCGCCTGCGCGGGCGATGATGACGATGAAGGAGCCTGCGTTGCGGGTGGCCCAGGCTGCGGCGCTGGCGAAGAGTGCGATGCTGGCGTTGGTCCTGGTTCTTGCGCAATCACGCGCACGGGCAGGAGCAGCAGCGCGAATCCCAAAAGAACCAAGAAACCGTTAAACCACTGTTGGCAAATCTTCATCTTGATGGGTTGATCTTGAACTCTAGTTGTTGGGCGGACCCTCGCTTGCGGGTTTGCCTGCGTCCGGCTTTTTCTGCTGCGGCTGGCCGCCTTCGCCGCCGATCACCATGGTCCGCCTCCGCGGGTCGCCAACATTCAACGTCTGCGGAACAAAGATGGCGTTCTTCAACTCTCCGCGTCCAAACACGAAGTCGCCGACCTTGATGTCCGGCAGCGTGATGCTTTCCCGGCCTTTCCTGAATGAAGTGTTTTCGTCCACTTCAATGTCCTGGGTCTGGCCGTCAGGGCGGGCGATGGTCAGCTTGGTTTCGTTGATGGCCTTGACTTCGCCGGCGATGAACTTCTTGCCCATATCTTCGGGCTTGAACTGCTCGCCCGGTCCTCCGCGGCCGCCAGGCCCGCCGAACATCATGCCTCCACCGCCCTGGCGCATTCTTTCCACGGCCTCCGGCGGGACCACGCTCACCAGCAGCGCCTGCATGGTTTTTTCTTTGAGTTCGCCGCGGGCAAAGACCAGGTCATCATTTTTGATTTCGCTGAACGCGATGGGTTCACGCGCTTTGAGGACGCGTGTGCTGTCGCCGACTTTGATCGTAATTGGATCGCCGCCGGTCACCGGTGCGACCACCAGCGAGTCCTTGCTGACCGACGTAACTTTCCCTACGACGTTGTCTCCGGGAGGAAAGTTCCTGCGCCCGCCTTCCGGGCCTTGTGCCTGAACGCCGGCAAGACCCATGCTCAGCAGCGTGGCCAACAGCAAAGTTTTTTTCGTCTTCACGAGCATCTTCATCCCAATTTCCTCATCCCAATTTCCTCAATCCAGGTTCCTCAACCGGGATTTGATTTGACCTGAAGTCACGACCGGGCTGCAGGAAAAAACGACGACCGCCAGTCGAGAAAGGTGAGTTCCACTCGAGGCGAACAACCTTGACTGCGAGTATAGCCAGCCTTCATCCAAGACTACGCGTTAAGAAGGATCAAGGCTGTCAAAACCGCGTAAAAACTCGATTCGGCAGAGCATGGCTGGTTTACGGCTTTTTCTCGCTGGGCATGGCGGCCGCAGGGGCAGCCGCTTGGGCCACGATGAGCTTGGCATTGGCCGTCCCTATCAACCCGGTGCTGTCATCGCGGACCGCCAGCCGCAGGCGATAGCTGCCCGCCGGCAAGTCAAACGCTAACTGGCAGGGAAAGATGGTCCTCATGGCCCTGATGTAAGTGTCCTGCTTCAAGGCGGCGTCCACGGTCTGCGCCGCGGTCTTCACCAACTGGCCGGTGTCCGAGTACGCCTGCACGGCGCAATCCACTTTGGCATGGTGCAGACCGTCACTGGGGACTTCAAAGCTGATGGCGTGGGGATCAACGCCGAAATTTACCATCACCTTGTTCTGCGTCGCGTCCGAGGGGGCGATCACGCCGGCCTTGAACGTCAGCGCCGTGGCCACCGGAGAATTCAGGCTGAGCGCCTCTCCCAAAATAATTGCCTGCCGTTTCGGGTTGTGCTCGGCGAAAGTCTTGGGGTCTACGGCGTAGTATCCCAGCCGGTGGCGCAGCTTTACGCCGGGACGGTCTAACTTGACCTGGATCTTCCGGAACTTGCCGTTCCAATCCTTGTTCTCAGGATAGTACGCCAGGATGTAATAGGTGGAACCGTCATCCATGCTGCGGCGCATGGCGCCGTCCAGGTCATTGCTATTGTAGAAAGCCTTGCCTCCGGTCCGCTCCGCCAGGTCTTCCATGGTGCCGTGGGAGTCGGTGACCACGGCTGATTCAGCGCTGAGCACGGAACCCATCCGCCCCGGCCGCGCGCCCACTGACCGTCCGAACTTGTCGCGGCCGGTGCTGGCGGCGCTGAACGTTGATGAGGTCCACAGCCCGCGGGCGTCAATGGGATAGACGGCCACCTGGGCATCAATCAGCGCGTCCGCTGCTGCGGCAACCTCTGAGGCGTAGTTGCGGGTGCCGGCCATGATGTCGCCAGTGAGTTCCGTGTTGGGATTGATGGTGAGAGGGAATGCTTCTGACACCCAAAGCAGGTTCTTGCGGCCGGGATATCCGGCCAGCAGGCGGGAAAGCGCCGTCAAGGCGCTCAGGGTGATGGCCTTGCGGACGTCGGTCTGCACCGCCTCCTCTTCCTGCTCAAACTGCATGATGGATTGCACCATTTGCGCGGGAAGTGCCCCGGCGTCCACCGCGCCGGCCGGAAGAATCTCCTGCTCCGGGCCGCCCGTGGGGTTGGCCAGCAGCGGCGAGGTGCGGCTCTTGAGCTTGCTGATCACCTCTTTCAACACCGCCGGATCGGTGGTGAAATCCTGCAGCAGAGCCAGCCGCGTGCCCAGGGTATACACCGCCACCGGCCGGCCTTCCGGCATTTTCTGCAGGAAGCGGATCATCTGGTCGCGCGCGTACGTCTGGTTGGGCGTGAGGGTGTTCAACGCGTCCAGCAAAACTACATTGAGCGCGTTGTTGGGGTTGTAAGAGGGAGCGTTGGTGTAAACATTCTCCGGCAGCTTGGCCGGCGCCGGGGCTGGCGCCGCATTGGCGGCGACAGGCGCTGGTTGCTGGAAATTGAAGACCCGGACCTTCTGTTCCTTACCGTCTTCCAGCACTTTGAAGTCGGACTGCTTCAGGTCGGCGACCGGCTCGCCTTTCTTGTCCACGGCCACCACGTCCACCACCACCAGACGGGTGACGGCCTTGAGTACGGTGGCAGATTCGTAAACCGGGGCGGCGTTTTGCTTTTGCGCCGGCGCCGGGCCCTGGGCAGGCGCAGGTGACGGCGAAGCAGTCTGTGCGGGTGGCGGGGCTTGCTGCGGCGCAGCCCCCGCGGACTGAGCTTGATGGCTAGCGGACAACAAAGGGACGACAAAGAGTGCGAGGAGATACGACCGCGCGCGAAGACTGGTCATGGGGGAGCTCCCGAATCAGTAGGATGGTATCAGGTTTCCGCTGTTTTCGTTGTTAGTCTTATGGCTTGACTGCCGTTAGTTACTTCCTAGGTTAAGGCTGGCCGGATGGCGGAAGCATCACAGTTCGATGAATCATCCTTCGTGATTAAGGCGATGAACGTCTGCCTAAAGGCCCGCGATTCGCAAGCGACTCGCTGGACGCTGATACGGGCGGTGGGCCAGTCAAACTGACCCGCTACCCCGCGCTCTTCTGTGAAGACACGCGCCGCGTTTAAGAGTTACAATTTCCAGTTTCGCATCGCGCTGTTGTTCCAAGCTGACAGCCATGGAGGCACCTGTGGACGACCTGCCTGAAAAGAAGAAGCCCAACAAGACCAAGAAGACCTCATCCTCAAACGGCCCCGGAGTCTCGCGGCGTGACTTCCTGAAGATTTCCGGCGTCACCGCGGCCGTGCCGCTGGTGGCGCAAGCCACGGCGCTGGCGGAAGCGGAAGCCGGCGTCGCCGTGCACGGACCGGGCAAGGTCCCGGTATCGCTCAGCGTGAACGGCAAAAAGCTGAACGCGCAACTGGAGCCACGGGTCACCCTGCTGGACGCACTGCGCGACCAGTTTGACCTCACCGGCGCCAAGCGCGTGTGCGACCGCGGCACCTGCGGAGCGTGCACCATACTGATGGATGGCAAGACGGTTTATGCCTGTTCCATTCTGGCCATTGACGCTCAGGGCAAGGCCATTACCACGGTGGAAGGCCTGGGCGAGCCCGGGAAACTCCATCCCATCCAGCAGGCTTTTGTGGACCATGACGCGCAGCAATGCGGGTTCTGCACCCCGGGATTCGTCATGGCGACCAAGGCTTTTCTTGAGCAGCATCCTAATCCCACGCCGGAGCAGATCAAGACCGGCCTGGGCGGAAACTTCTGCCGCTGCGGTACCTACGCCGGCATGCGGGCTGCGGTAATGCAGGCAGCCAAAGCCGGGAAAGGAGCCTGATCATGGCCGACGAAACTACCAAATACTCTTGGCCCGCAGCGGAAAAACGCACGCTGATCGGCAAGCGCGTTTCGCGCGTGGACGGCCCGGACAAAGTCTCCGGCCGCGCCAAATACACCTATGACGTTCATCGCCCCGGCATGTTGTACGGCAAAGTGGTGCGCTGCCCTTACGCCCATGCCAAAGTCGTAAGCATTGATACGTCCGCAGCGGAGAAGTTCCCGGGCGTGGCTGCGGTGCACGTGATTCAAGGCCCTGGATCAGAGATTCACTGGGCAGGCGACGACATTGTCGTCGTGGCTGCCGCCGATGAAAACGTGGCGGCGGACGCTGCCCGCTTAATCAAGATTGAGTATGAAAAGCTGCCGCACTGGGTAGATGACCATTCTCATCCGGATAATGTCGCGGCGGACACCGGGCCCATGGCCCTGGGCGACCTTGTCGGATTGTTCCGCAACCAGGTGCCAGAGCCGCAGATCATCGAACGCGTCAAGAGCCGGGGCATCAGCTTTGCGGTCAGCGAAGACATGCTGGCCCAGATGCGGGAGAACCACATCGGCGAAGACCTGATCAAGACGCTGCAGTCGTCGCCCGTCAAGCCGGCGGCAGAGAAGACCGCGTCGCACTACAGGAAGGAAGACGAACGCACGGAAGGCGATCCGGATGCCGGCTTCAAAGATTCAGAAGTCATCTCCGAGGGCGTGTACGGCTGCCCGACGATCACCCATTGCTGCATGGAAAGCCACGGTTCCATCGCCGAGTGGGAGAACGATGATCACCTCTTTGTCCATCTTTCCACGCAAAACGTTTCCGGCGTTTCCAACGAATATGCCGGCGCGCTGAAGATTTCCGCGGCCAACGTGCGCGTGCATCAGGACCACGTGGGCGGAGGCTTCGGTAGCAAGTTCGGGGCCGATCGCTGGGGAATTTACACGGCGCAGGTTTCCAAAAAGGCCGGCGGCAAGCCGGTGCGCGTAATGCTGGAGCGCGACGCGGAACTCACCTTGGCCGGCGCGCGGCCCTCGGCGTTTGCGCGGGTGAAAGTCGGCGCCAAAAAAGACGGCACGCTGCTGGCCTGGCAATCTGATTCCTGGGGCACCGGAGGTCCGGGCGGCGGCGGCGCTCCGCCTATGCCGTACGTCGTGAGAATTCCCAACCAGCGCAAGAACCACGTGGCCGTGCTGACCAATACCGGGCCGGCGCGCGCGTGGCGGGCGCCCAACCATCCGCAAGGCTGCTTGATCACCATGGCTGCAATTGAAGACTTGGCCGCCAAGCTCAACATGGACCCGCTGGACTTGATGCTGAAGAACATCCAACTGACGGCGCCGCCGACCAATCCGTTCCATCGCGATGAGACCTATCGCGACGAACTGCTGATTGCGGCTGATCTGATCGGCTGGAAGAAGAATTGGCGTCCTCGCGGACAGAACGGATCAGGCCCGGTCAAGCGTGGGCTGGGTCTGGCCATACACACCTGGGGCGGCGGCGGGCATCCCAGCGCTTGCTCGTTCAGCATTCGTCCGGACGGTTCGGTGGGACTCAAGATGGGCACGCAGGACCTGGGCACCGGGACCCGCACGGCCATCATGATGATTGCCGCGGACACGCTGGGGCTTAAGTTGGAGCAGATCAATTTAAAGATCGGCGACACCCAATATCCTGCGTCCGGCGGCTCCGGCGGCAGCACCACGATTGGCGGCGTGAGCTCATCCACTCGCCGCGCTGCGGTGGACGCCCGCGACCAGCTCTTCGCCAAAGTCGCATCGGCGCTCAAGGCCAAGCCGGGCGAACTGGAAGCGGTGAATGGGACCATCCGCGTGGCATCGGCCCCCGCGCGCAAGCTGACGTGGAAGGAAGCATGCATGCGCCTGGGCACGCAGCCGATTGAGGTGACCGACAAGAACAAAGTCGGGCAGATCGATCCCAACGATCCCACCAAACGGCTGACGGAAGAACTCATCAGCAGCGGCGTGGGCGGCGCGGTGATGGCCGATGTTTCGGTGGACGTGGAAACCGGCATCGTCAAAATGAACAAGATGGTGTGCGCGCAGGATTGCGGCCTGGTCATCAACCTCAAAACTGCGGAGAGCCAGGTTTACGGCGCCATGATTATGAGCATCGCTACCGCACTTTATGAAGAGCGCGTCATGGACCCCGTCACCGGCATCATGCTCAACCCCAACATGGATTTCTACCGGCTGGCCGGCATCGGCGACGTGGGCGAGCTGGTGGTGCACATGATGACCGGCAAGGGATACGACGAGCGCGGGCCCATCGGCCTGGGCGAACCACCGACCGTGGGACCCATGGCCGCCATTTCCAATGCCGTGGCCAACGCCATCGGCGTGCGCGTGCCGTTCATGCCGATTACGCCGGACCGCGTTATCGCGGCGCTTAACCAATCAGGAGGCAGCCATGCGAGCGTTTGATTACGCATCTCCCGCCAAGCAAGAAGAAGCCCTGGCGCTGCTGGGCGAAAGCTGGGGCGAAGTTGAAGTCCTGGCCGGCGGCAGCGACTTGTTGTCCTTGATGAAGGATGAAATCGTCACGCCCAAGCGCCTGGTGAACATCAAAGGCATCCAGGAACTGCATGGCGTGCACATGGGGAAGGACATGTTGACCATCGGCGCGCTGACCACGCTGGCGGAGATCGCCGGCAACGCCGAGGTGAAGCAGAACTTTCCCGTGCTGGCGATGGCCGCTGGAGAAGCTGCCAGCCCGCAGATCCGCAACGTGGCCACCCTGGGCGGCAACCTCTGCCAGAGGCCGCGCTGCTGGTACTTCCGCACCGGTCACGGGCTGTTTGCGCAACAAGACGGCAAGTCGCTGGTGCTGGAAGGCGACAACCGCTATCACGCGATTCTTGGCAACAACGGCCCCGCTTACTGGGTGAGTCCATCCACCGTGGCTCCCGTGCTAATCGCCTACGGGGCCATCGTGCACATTCAGCGCGAGCGGCTCATGCGCGAGCTCCCGCTGGAGAAGTTCTTCATGGTCCCGGAGATCGAAGGCGACCGGGAGCACAATCTGCGGCCGGACGAGATCGTCACCGGCGTCTCCATTCCGATGACGGCACCCAATGTCCGCGCCGGGCACTATGAAGTCCGCCAGAAAGAAGCCTTTGACTGGCCCTACGCGACTGCAGCCGTCGCGCTGACGATGAACGCCAGCACGGTGCAGAACGCCAAGATCGTGATGGGACACGTTGCGCCGGTGCCGTGGGTATCGCTTGAAGCCGCACAAGTCTTGATGGGCAAAGCCGTCACGCAGGCCACAGCCGAAGAGGCCGCACAGACGTCCGTCATGAGGGCCAAGAGCCTGGGACACAACCAACACAAGATCCACCTTGCCCGAGTTGCCGTGAAGCGGGCCATTCTGGCAGCAGCAGGGGCCACGGCAAAACACGCCGGTGTGTCGCGCAATGGGGCCGAAGGAGGCGCCGCATGAACAAGATTTCTGACCGCTTTAACACTGATCGCCCTGGCCTGTGCTCGGCGTTGCATTGGAAGAGCCAGTACGTGTGGATCGACCAGGACCCCAGCGTGCCGCGCTCCGGCGACGGCCTGTTCTGGTGCGCCCTGACCCAGACCTGCATTGGTCCGGACAACCAGCTGGCCGAGCCGGGCAACTGCTGCTCCGGCGAACGCGGCTGCCATTGCGGCGCCAGCAAGTAAAGACCGTTCGCCGCAGAGCTGCGCTGATCACCGCGAATCGGGAAAGGCTTGCAGTTCCCGACAAGGGCTTGCCAATCGGGATTACAATATTGGGCAGGAGTTCCCCCATGCGTAAGATTGATTTCCTCTCCTTGTTGCTCTCGTTTTCTCTGGTGTGTGTTTCCGCGTTTGCACTGCAAGCGCCGGCTCCCCAAATCAAAGGACAATACCTGGAGACGCGCAGCGCCGACGTCTACGTGGGCCAGTGCTTCGCCAACGGCGAAGTCAATCTCACGGGCAATGAAGCCATCGTGGCCTGGCACGTGACGGAAGGGAAGTGGGACGGCGTTTCGCTCGCCGGGCTGACCGTGGTCGGCGCCATCAAAGCGCGCGCCACGCTGGGTGATCCTTACAACTCGCCGTATCCCGCCAAGTCCGTTCTCTTTGTGGACCAGCGGGCCACGGCGCAACAGCGCCAGGCGCTGATCAACTTTGCCCAGGAGATGGGCGGCGAACTGCTGCACAACGTGGTCCACGTGGTGGACACGCAGATTGACATGGAAGTGCTGGCGGGCCACGACAGCCGCGCCAGATTGCAGGCCGGGAATTTCGTTACCGTGGAGACCCGGGCCATCGGCGAGAAAGACCACCTGTGCGGCAATGAGAGCACCTTGTATCCGCCGTTGACGCGCACCACGCACGCCATGCCCGCCGTGGCCATGACCGATCAGTATCGCGGCAACGATCTCAACATTGTGTGGGAACTCCACAACAAGCGCAGCGCGTTTGTGGGCACGTTCGCGCGGTAGCTTAGTTAGCCTTGAACAGGAAGGCTGTTACGGAGCGGCCTTGCTATTCCTTAAGAGGACTTAGCCTTCCTCTATTTATTCTTGTTTATTCTTATTGTGACGGGGAGCATGAGAGTGTGAGAATACCTTGTCACTCAAATAAGTCGTTTAGTCTCTTGAAGGAGAACTATGCGTATCGCTTATCGTTTTTGGGCCATGGTCCTATGCGTAAGTTTGACCAGCTATGTCGCTTTTTCCGAATCAGAAGGAAATAGCTGGCACAAGGTCCGTTACAACGGTGGAACACTGCAAACCAAGGTGGATCCCAAGGACTGGGACAACCAGCTCACAGTCACCTCAGACTCGATCACGTTGAAGTTGAAAGATGAGCAGCAGGTTGTGATACCCGCAAAGTCGGTCACCGGCCTGAGTTACGGCCAGGAAGCCCACCGCCGAGTGGGTACCATGATTGCCCTGGGCGTTCTGATTACGCCGCTGGCCCTTTTTGGGTTGATGCACAAGACCCGTTTGCATTTCATTGGCATCGAGTACAGCACGGTTGACGGGAAAAAAGCGGGCCTGCTGCTGCAAGGAGACAAAAGCAACTACCGGGCGATTCTGACTGCGCTGGAGGGAGCGACAGGGGCGCCTCTGTCAGTCTCCGAAAAAGACCGTGAGTACGTGCCTGGATTGACCAATACCAAGGTCGTGAAGGAGAAAGAAAAGGAGCCGAGCACGGAGGCGTCTGGTTCGACCGCGGCAGAGAACGGAACGGTCTCCGTAAAATCTACGCCGGACGGAGCCGACGTCGCAGCCGACGGCAATTTTGTGGGCAACTCTCCGGCTTCGTTGAAGCTCAGTGCCGGCAAGCACACGGTTAAGGTATCGCTTGCGGGTTACAAGGACTGGACGCGCGAGATTACTGTGAATGCCGGATCAGAGGTGCAATTGAACGCAACACTGGAAAAGCAATAGCTGGGAATCACACTCTTAAGCCTTGGTAGCGAGTAGGCCGCCGTACAAGGCGGCCTACTTTGTTTGCACAGTTGTAGGCATCTAGCCGCTAGCCGTTAGCGCGATCACAAATGTTAACCGCAACACTTGATCTTGATCTGCGTGAATCAGTGTAATCAGTGTCATCAGCGGTAAGGTTTCCCGCTAGTGCGCTGACCTCTTCAGCAACTCCTCCAAATGATTTCCCCAAATCGCCGGCCAGGTGTGCGTTCCGTGGCCGCGGGTTTCGTCGGTGATGGGCAGCAGCACGAACTTGCCGTTCTTCACCTGCTGTATGTCTTTCTCCAGGATCTTCAGCTCGGGCGGATTGATCTGGTCATCGGCGGAGTTCACGGCCGTAAGCGGCGTGGCGATTTTGCCGAGCTGCGGCTCAGGGTTGTAGTTCCGCGACGCGTCAAAGTAATAAATCATGTCGTTGGCGTCCGTGGTCTTCATGCGCGCGGCGATGAAGTCTTCCAGGAACTTGTCGGCCTGTTCGCGCGTGGGAAGTTCTTTTTGCATGCGCAGCGGCGCGCTGCCCATCATTAGCAGAATATCCAGCGCGGCGGCCAGGCCGTGCGGCGGCTGCTTGTACTCGCCGTTGTTCCAGTCAGGCGAGGTGCGGATGGCGTCCATGATCATGCGGCGGGTCATGCGGTTGCGTCCGGCAATCTCCACGGGGAGACTGGCCAGCGGCATGGCGGCGTCCATGAAGTCCGGATGCTGTTCCGCCCACAGCCAGGTGTGCATGCCGCCCATGGACGTGCCCATCACCAGCCGCAGATGGTCCACGCCCAGGCCTTGGGTCAGCAGGCGATACTGCAGCTCGATCATGTCGTCATATTCGTAATGCGGGAAGCGCATGTGCATGCCGTCACTGGGCTTGCTGGATTCGCCGTGGCCCACGTTGTCGGGCAGCACGATGAAATATTTTGTGGCGTCCAGAAGTTGTCCAGGTCCGAACAGCACGCCGGCGAAGTTGGGCGAAAGGAACTGGCGTCCGCTGCCGCCGGTGCCGTGCAGCACCAGCACAGCGTTGCGCACACGGCCACTCGCGTCTTTTTGCGGCGTGCCCAGCGTGTAGTAATGCAGCTTGACTTCACCCAGCTTCTCTCCGGATTTGAATTGAAAATCTTTTACGACGAAGTTGCCCGGCGTGGGCGCGGGGTAGTCAGCAGCGTGAAGGCACGCGGCTGCAAGCGCGATGAGGAGTCCCAAAACGGGAAAGCGAGTTTTCATCTCAATCTCCTAAGAACGGAAAAGACTAACTCATGCAAGGCTGCAAGGAAAGCCGCTTCGACAATGTTCATGCGCTTTGCAGCGCCGCAAGCGGAGCAGAGTTGGACTTGCCCGAGTCGGTTTCCAATAAATCGTTACACGATATTTGTTTTCCCGCCTGCGTAACTCCGCCGTTGTCCCGGACTCGATGAATGGCACAGGGCCCCATTCACACAGTTTGATCTCTACTTCCGGAGAAAAAGGTTCCTTATGAAACAGAATCGTGCTTTCACAATGATCGCGGGGCTGGCAGCAATCCTGTTGTTTGCCCTCGGCGCCTTTGCTCAATCCAGCAACGGAAACACCGTTCGACCCCTGAACGTCAACCAAACCGAAGGATTTGCTCAAGGCACACTCCTGGTGTTTACGTATTTCCAGAATTTCGATTGTATCCACGAGCCGTTTGACGACCTTGATCACAACGGACAAGTAGCAGCGGTGGACGCCAACGAATTTCAACGGCCCATCTGCGCGGTGGGACGCGAAGCGTCGCTTGATCCGACCGGTGGACCAATCAAGAACACCCTGAAGCTGTATGTGATCGCGCCGTTTTTTGGCAACGACACGAATATCAACGATGCCTTCACCCCGGCCCTGGGACAAGCGCTGATCGGCTTGTTTGGGTTCATTCCAGAGGCCTTTAAGACCCATCCCACCGTACCGGTGCAATGCCCCGAGCCTGGCCTGCCAGTGACCCAGCACACCGGCATGCCCAGCACCTGCACCATGCACACCATGCAGACTGATCTGGGTCCCGTGCTGGCCAAGCTCGGCAAGGTCCCGCCCAACACCAGCGTGATTGTGCCCACACTCAATCACAGCCACATCATTGACGGCAAACATTTCGGGCCGGTGTGGTGGGAGGTAATCTCGGTGCTGGTGACCGACCCCAGCGCGTGGCCCAGCGCCGACGGGACCACCGGCATCAACTCCCTGGACGCCTTGCGTGCCGCGCAAGCCGCGGGTAAGGCCGCCCCGGACCAGCCAACCAACTTCTTCCTGTTCTTTGATTCCCAACCGGAGACGCACAACTAACTTGCTGCCTTTGCCCTCATGGGCGCGCGAACCACGCGCCCATGACCTTTTTCACGGCATCGGTGAAAAGGGGCCTGCAACCACGGTTCTCCTTCAAACGCGTTTGGCAAAACCGGCCCTGCGGCTATAATGGCCAGCCATTCTTAATCGCAAGGAGCCGCCAATGCTGGACCGCAGAAAGTTTCTGGCCGTTTGCTCGAGCCTGGGACTCACGTCAACTTTGCTGCCCGGCGTTCTCTGGGCCATCGCTGAAGACAAGCCCAAGATCACGCGCGAGATGATTGACAACGCGGCGGCCATCGCCGACGTGAAGATCAGCGATGAATACAAAGACATGATGCTGGAGGACCTGAACGGTTTCAAAGAGAGCTTTGACGCGATCTACGGCCTGCACATGAAGAATGAGGTGGCACCGTCAGTGATGTTTGATCCTGTGCTGCCAGGGATGAAGTTTGAGACCGAGCGGCGTCCGCTGAAAATGTCGGCGTCGGCCGGCGCAGGCGGCGTCCCCAAGAACCTGGAAGACGCGGCGTTTTATTCCGTGCGCCAGCTGGCTGATCTGGTGCGGACCAAGAAGGTTTCTTCTTCGGCGCTGACGGAGATGTATCTGGAGCGGCTCAAGCGTTACGATCCCACGCTGCACTTTGTCATCACCTTGACGGAAGATCGCGCCAAAGCCCAAGCGAAGGAAGCCGACCGCGAGATTGCCGCAGGAAAATATCGCGGGCCGCTGCACGGACTCCCCTGGGGCGCCAAAGACCTGCTGGCGGTGAAGGGCTACCGCACCACATGGGGCGCAGGTGGGTTCGAAGACCAGAAGTTTGACGAAGACGCCACGGTGGTCAAGCGGTTGGACGAAGCCGGCGCCGTGCTGGTGGCCAAACTCACGCTGGGCGCTCTGGCGCTGGGCGACAAATGGTTCGGCGGGATGACGCGCAATCCCTGGAATACCAAACAAGGGTCGTCGGGGTCTTCGGCCGGGTCGGCGTCGGCCACGGCGGCGGGCTGCGTGGCGTTTGCTATTGGCTCGGAAACGCTGGGATCGATTTCATCGCCATCCACGCGCTGCGGCGTCACCGGCTTGCGGCCGACGTTTGGTCTGGTCCCGCGCACCGGGGCCATGGCCCTCTCCTGGACCATGGACAAGCTTGGCCCGCTCTGCCGCGCCGCAGAAGACTGCGCGCTGGTGCTGAGCGCCATTTACGGCCCGGACGGACGCGATCGCACGGTGCACAACGCCGCGTTCAACTGGGACGCCGGCGTGGACTGGCGCAAGCTGAAAATCGGCTACCTGAACAAGGATTTTGAGCTTCCGTCGCCACCGACTCCGCCCGCGGAGCCGCCGAAAGAAGAAAAAGATCTTTCGCCGGAAGAGAAGAAGAAGCGCGACGAGGACGCCGCCAATCGCGCGATGGGCCGCGCCCGTCGCGAGTATGACCACAAGTACGATGAAGCGGCGCTGGCCAAGTTGCGCGCCATGGGCGTGAACCTGATTCCGCTGGAGTTGCCTAAGTTGCCGTATGGAGCCATGCGGTCCATGCTGGAAGCCGAAGCAGCGGCGGCGTTTGACGAGTTGACCCGCTCCGGCCGCGACAAGCTGCTCACCGCACAAACCAAAGACGATTGGCCCAACACCTTTCGTACCGCGCGGTTGATCCCCGCGGTGGAATACATTCAAGCCAGCCGGGCGCGCACCCTGGCCATGGAACAGACGGCCAAGGTCTTTGAGCAGGTGGATGTGATCGTGGCGCCCACGCAGAGCACGCAGTTGCTGGTCACCAATCTGACCGGGCATCCGGCGCTGATTCTGCCTAACGGCTTCCGCGGCGATGACGCGCCCAAAGCGCGCGTCCGCGAGAATGGAGAAGTGGACCCTGGCGGTCCGGGAACGCCTGTAAGCCTGACCTTCCTGGGCAATCTTTATGGCGAAGCCAAGCTGCTGGCCGTGGCCAAGGCCTACCAGGATGCAACGGGTTTCCACTTGAAGCGCCCGAAACTGGAGGCTGGACTGTAAATGAGGCGAAAGATGAAAATGGGTACACCAAGAGAATGAGAATTTCCTTAGCACCGCATATTCGAAGCATGTTCCAATAATAGGAATTGTGCATTTCTACGGATACAAAGGTTCTGATTTTGTGTTGAATAGACGGTAATCATCGCAGTTTTCGCTCGGGGCTGGAATCACCAGCCTGACGGGGTTCTGCTGAAGTCTGCGGTAAAGGTTTTTTTTGGAGCCAAACGAAGAAAACAAATCTGGAGGAAATAAGACATGAGGATCACTCTGCGTGTAGTGTTGTTGGCGGCGATGTTGTGTGGCGCGGCTGCGAGTTCCTTTGCCGGTGGCCCTGGACCTGTACCGCCCCCGACAGAGCCGCCAAGCGCGGTTCGTTAGAATTTTATTGTTGAAGGGCCAGCACAAAGTTTAGGCTTGTTGCGTTGCCCTCAACGATAACAAGCTGGCTTTGGGAAATAATCCAATGGCTTTCGCTGCCGCTGCTCGGCTGCCTGGCAATTGTTCTTGTCCGGCGAAAGCTCTATCGTGATTTTGCTTTGTTTTTTGCCTATGTTCTCATTGTGTGCTTGATTGGTTTGGTGCGCTTTGCGGTTTACAGGGAATTTTCCGCGAAGATATATTTTCGCGTCTATTGGGTTTCGGATTTTCTAATTTATCTTGCCGCTCTTCTGGCGATTTATGAGACGTTCCTGCGACGGCTGTTCCCCCGCGCACTCAAAGTGCGGTTTTTTCGCTATCTTTTTCCCGCAGTTACTGCGTTTGTCTTCCTTCTTACGTTTCTAACCGCCCTCGATTCTCACAATAGACGTGCTGTTCTCTTTATCACTTCGCGGACCCTGGACTTCCTGTGCTCGGCGGTGATCGCTTTTTTCGTTCTGCTGCTTCTGGTCATGGGAAGGCGGCTTTCACGGATCGAATTCAATGTTGCCTTGGGGTTCGGAATACAGGCTGCCGTGGTCCTGGTTTCAGCGGCGCTGACCACGCGAGCTGACTACACTGCGAACGCCTTCGCGCGCTTCGAGCCGGTTTCCTACGACATTGCCTGCCTGATCTGGCTCATCACTTTCTGGAAGGCTGAACAGCCTGCGCCGGTCTCATCGGACAATCGGATTTCCCCGGAGATGGTGGAACAAGCCAGAGGCTGGGAGTCATCGCTCAAGGATTTCTTCCGTTCAAAAAAACCGAAGTTGTAAGCCGGAAAAACTTAGAGGCTCTGCGTCAGCGCGTCCTGCAGGCTGGAGAACTTGAGGATGGCCAGGTTGTCGGCTTTGCTCTTGAGCAGTTCATAGGCAGGGACCAGGCTGGAGGACATCATTTCCTGCAGTTCGGTGATGCGGGCCGTGGACAGCAGCGGAATGGCGATGATCAGCAAGGCTTTCCATCCATACAGCACCGCCAGCCCTAACAGCGTATACAAACGAACGTGGACGCCGGCATCAATCATCTCCTGCGCCAGTGAGCCGATGAGCTGGTTGCCGTTGTTCAACTGGCTGTAACCCAGGCGTTGCAGCAGCGCGGCGTTGTGGGTCATGCGCCGCAGGCAGTCAATGCACCGCTGAACGCGCCGGCGCTGAAGTTCGGCCAGCTCTTTGGGCGTACCCTGAAAAGGCGTGGCCGCGGGCGCAGGCCCGGACACATCATTCAGGACGTCAAGATTGACGGGAAGAAAAGACGGGATCAACTCGCCCAGCTCAACCGGGAGCGAGCGCCGCTCGCGAAAGTTGACGATGGCGGTAAAAAAGAACAGCAGGAGAAGCCCTGCTGCCAAACCGATCCATACTAGAAATAAGGCGTCGTGCATTTTTCCGTCCGGAAGAACTACGTTGAAGACTCTACCTTTCTGGAGAATCAAGGTCAACGCAAAACCGAGGTCCGGAAAACTTTCGTCATCGCCTGTTGCCGGTTAAGGGAATCCTAATCTTGGCCGTCACGGCAACAGGGAGAATGGCTATGATTTCAATGGCTTGCGGCCTTGTCCTCGGCTTCTCCCGGCGGCGCCAGAATGATGGCCGGAACCTCCTGTTTGCGCACGGCGTCGTCATAAGCGGGTACATCGGTAGTTAGGATCAGCTTCCATTTGGCCAGCTGTTCGTCGAGCTGTCTGCTGAGCATGTCATACACATCATAGGAAGCTTGCGTAGGGGCCGAATCCGCGCTTCCTACTACTCCGCCTAGCGCAACCAAATAGTTGTTGAGCCGGATTGGATAGTTCAACACGTCCTGGTTGCTCTTGGCTTTGGTCTGGACCAGGACTTCTTCTACTTCGGTCATTTTCTTGTCCAGTTGTTTGCCGGCGTCGGCGACGGCTTTGGCCTGGGGCTGGCCTTCCAGGCGTTTGTTGAGCGCGGTGATCTGCGCGCGGATGTCGCGAATCTGGTTGATGGTGTCATGCGCTTGGGTGACGGCGTAGCGGATCTTGATCAGCAGATCAAACTGCTTCTCCAGGTCCTGTTGCGAAACTTGCAGCCGCGGGTCAGGGACGATCTCCAGCGGCGCCGTGTACTGCTTGCCTTTCACGGTGATGCGGACTTGATACGCGCCCGGTAGGGCTTCCGGCCCGTCCGTGTTGCCGGCCCACAGCGGCGAGCGCGGCACGCGGCTGGCGCCTTCGTATTGCAGGTCCCAAACAAATCGGTTCAGGCCGGCTTCTGTGGGAAGTCCGCGCGGAGGCGGACGAAAGCCACCTTCGTCGTCCGCTGCTTCTTCACCCGGCTGGCGCTTGGGCGGATACTTGCGGACCACCTGGCCTTTCTGGTCCAGGATTTCCAGCGTGATCAGCGGAGCTTTTGCCGAATCGGAGTCAGCCGCAGCGCCTTCAGGCTTTGCGGGACTTGCCGGCGCGGCGGCAGCAGCGGGTTTTTCTGCGGAGGGAGTTGCATCGGCGGGCTTTTTGCCGCCATCGGCCTTCAACGCTGTCTTGAGCGAGTAGTAAATCACCGCGCCGGAAGGTGGATTTTGTCCGGAGTTCGGCCCGCCGCCGAAGAAGCCTCCGCCAAATTGCGTGTGGTTGGCGGGGCTGGGCGCGTAAAGATGAACGTCTTCACTGGCTAGCTCAGGTTTGTACTGCTGCAGCGGAGCGATGTCATCCAGAATCCAGAAGGAGCGGCCGTGCGTGGCCGCGACAACATCATTGTTATGGGTAACCAGGTCCCACACCGGCGCCGGAGGCAGGTTGTTCTGCAACGCCTGCCAGTTGCCGCCATCGTCAAAGGAGACGAAGACACCTTTTTCTGTCGCCGCGTACAGGAGACCTTTGCGTTTTTTGTCTTCGCGCACAGCGTGGACGTAGGCTTCCGCGGGGATGCCGTTGGTGATGCTGGTCCAGGTCTTGCCGAAATCGCCGGTCTTGAAGGCGTACGGCGCAGAGTCATCCATCCGGTGGCGCTCCACCGCGACGTACGCGGTGCCGGCGTCATATTTTGACGCTTCAATCATGCTCACCGTGCCCCACTCCGGCATGTTTTTGGGCGTGACGTCGGACCAATTCTTGCCGCCGTCGGTGGTCACCTGGATGAGCCCGTCGTCTGAGCCGGTCCAGATCATGTCTTTCTGCAGCGGCGATTCGGTCACTGCAAAAATCGTGTCGTAGACTTCCACACCGGTGTTGTCTTTGGTGATGGGACCGCCGGAAGCCACCTGCTTGCTCTTGTCGTTGCGCGTAAGGTCCGGGCTGATGATCTGCCAGTGCACGCCTTCGTCGGTGGTCTTGAACAGGACCTGGGCGGCGAAATACAGAGTCTTGGGATCGTGCTGGGAAAAGACGATGGGCTCGGTCCACTGAAAGCGGTATTTCTGGTCAGCGGCGGCGGCGCCGATGGGGTTGATGGGCCAAGGCGTGACGTTCTGTTCCTGGCCGGTGTGATGATCATAGCGGGTGATGTCACCGCCGTAGGAACCGGCATAAACAATCTCCGGGTCGCGCGGATCAGGAGCAATGTAACCGCTCTCTCCGCCGCCCACGGCATGCCAACTGGCGCGGCCAATGCCGCCTTGCGACGCGCTGGCAATGGCGACGGACGAATTGTCCTGCTGCGAGCCGTACAGCCAGTAAGGAAACCGATTGTCGGTTACCACATGGTAGAACTGCGCTGTTGGCTGGTTGTCCTGGCCGGTCCAACTGGCGCCGCCGTTGGTGCTTACGTTGGCGCCGCCGTCGTTGGATTCGATCATGCGATTGGCATCGTTGGGATCAATCCACAGCCCGTGGTTGTCGCCGTGCGGTACGCGAATCGGACGAAAACTCCTGCCGCCATCATTGGAGCGGAACATTCCGGTGTTGAGCACGTACACGCCGTCAGCGGAATGGGGATCAGCGAAGACGTGCGTGTAGTAAAACGCGCGCTGGCGATATTGGCGATCGCTGTTGGCCAACGTCCAGGAGTCGCCGCCGTCGTCGGAGCGGAACAGGCCGCCTTTGTCAGCTTCGATCAAAGCCCACACGCGGTTGCCGCTGTAGCTCACGGCCACGCCGATCCTGCCGATGGGGCCGTCAGGCAATCCGTGTCCGCTGAGATGTTTCCAGGTTGAGCCGCCGTCAGTGCTGCGATACAGGCCGCTGCCGGGGCCGCCGCTGTCCATGCCCCAGGGCGAGCGGCGCGCCTGCCACAAGCCGGCAAAAATGGTGTTGGCATTGTTGGGATCAAAAGCCAGATCAATGCCGCCGGTGTTTTCGTCTTTGAACAGTACCTTGGCCCAGGTTTTGCCGCCGTCAGTGGTGCGGAAGATGCCGCGTTCGGGGTTTGGACCGAAGGGATGTCCCAGCGCGGCCACCAGAACAACATCAGGATTTTTGGGATGAACAATGAGCCTGCCGATGGCCCGGGTGTCGCGCAGGCCAACGAAAGTCCACGTCTTGCCCGCATCGGTGGATTTGTAAACGCCGTTGCCGGAGACGATGTTGCCGCGGATGCAGGCTTCGCCGGTGCCGGCATAGATCACGTTGGGGTCAGAGGGCGCGACGGCGATCGCGCCAATCGAAGGCGACATGTCTTTCATCTTGTCGGTCACGGGACGCCAGGTCAGGCCGCCGTCAGTGCTCTTCCACACGCCGCCAGCCACGCTGCCAAAGTAGTACGTGTGCGCGTCGCCCACCACCCCGCTTACGGCCAGGGCGCGTCCGCCACGATATGGCCCAACCAGCCGCCATGTGAGCCCGTGCCAGGGCCCCTTGGGCTCTTCTTCTTTTTCTGCTGCTTCTTCACCGGCGGGAGCGGCCTGCGTGGCTTCGGCTTTGGCCTTTTCGGCTTTCTCCGCAGCCGGAGACGTCTTGGCAGGTTCCTTGCGCTGCTTGGGGCTAGTCTTCTTATCCTGCTGGGGCGCTGCAGCCTGGAGCGAGGCTGGACCGAAAAGGGCTGCGCCGATCAGCGCGAATGTCAAAACCAGCGGCAGGCCGCATTTGAAGACGTAGTTAGAGCAACGCATGGAAAAAGTCCTCCGGGAGGCAAGGATGTGCGCGATTTTTTGAACCGCATATCCTAACACTTGATCCGTCGAACTCCCCGGGTAAGGACCGCAGTTTGGCTTGATGTACCAATACATTGGGCAGGTTTCGTTTCCGCCGCGCGACAGCGTTTTGTTGCCGCCGACCTCCGAATAGGGGACCGTTGCGGGCTCCAGGACGAAACGAAGTGAATTATTCTGCAGACAGTGCCAAAACGGAACCCTCCCCCAAAACCCTTTCTTCCTCAAGCCCGCTCCGCCCCGGGCCGCATGATTGTTAAAAGTAGTCGGAGGAATGCCAGCCAAACCTAAAGTACCTGGATAACAGCAAGTTAGGAGCGATTGATTAAGACATTCTAACCGTGTTGACTCCTGGTTGGAACTTGCAGTACTTTCTTGCCCGCGTTCGGGTCGTACGGGGAGACATTCTCGTACGATCTGGCGCAAACGGTTTTCCTTCCCGTCCACCTTTGGCAGACAGCTCCCAATCGTCTGCAGTACGGCTGAGTTCACAAATCCACAAATTCTCGAGAAAAGAATTGCTAGGAGGAACTCGCATGGCGAGTCGGAAATTTCCCTTTTTGACGCTTACCCTTGCAGTGCTGTTCATGGCCGGAATGGCATTTGCGCAAACCGATCCCGGAGTTCGCGGTGGCGCGGCCGGCGCCGGCGGGCCGCTGGCTTCTGTAGCCGCCAACAACCCTGCAGGAAGCTTGGCGTTCTTCAACCAGACCCTGGCCACCTTTAGAGAGGTGGACTCGGTTTCCGGAACCATCGAGGCTGGTTCCGGTCTGGGACCGCGCTTCAACTCCCGAAGCTGCGCGTTCTGCCATGCCCAACCCGCCACCGGCGGCAGCAGCCCATCGGTCAACCCGCAAGTGACGGATGCCACTGCTGACGGCGCCAAGAACACTATCCCGACGTTCATCACAGCCAGCGGCCCGGTGCGCGAAGCCCGGTTCCCGTTCTTCTTTGATCAGTTCGGCAACCCTGACTTCAACAACCCGAACGGCGGCGTGGAAGACCTGTTCACCATCACGGGTCGAACCGACGCCGGCACTTGCAGTCTGCAACAGCCCAGCTTTGCCCAGGCCCAGGCCGTGGGCAACATCATTTTCCGCATTCCCACGCCGACCTTTGGCACGGGCCTGATGGAAAACATTGATGAGACCACGCTGTTGAACAATGCCGCCGCCAACTCCGGCTCGTTCGGCACCGGCGGCACGTTCAACCGCAACGGAAATGACGGCACCATCACCCGTTTCGGCTGGAAGGCGCAGAACAAATCGCTGCTGATCTTTGCCGGTGAGGCCTACAACGTGGAACAAGGCGTGAGCAACGAAGTGTTCACCCAGGAGCGCCCGCTTCCGGGCGAAGGCCAGACGACCGGTCTGCCGGCGAACTGCAAGATCAATGCCACGCCGGAAGACATCACGCACTTCAACGCCACCAACCTGGAAACGTCGAGCGATGCGGTGCAATTTGCCATCTTCATGCGCTTGACGGCCCCGCCGACTCCTTCCACCACCGTACCGGGTGGCGCAACGTCCATTGCGAATGGCCGCGCCGTATTCACGGCCATTGGCTGCGCCGCTTGCCACACCGTGTCGCTGACCACCGCGGCGTCCAACGTCACTCCGAGTTTGGGCAACGCCACGGCCAACCTGTTCAGTGATTTGGAAATCCATCACATGGGTAACGGCCTGAATGACAACGTGGGTCAGGGCGGCGCCGGCGGCGACCAGTTCCGCTCGGCTCCGCTGTGGGGACTGGGACAGCGTATATTCTTCCTGCACGACGGCCGCACCAGCAACCTGATTACGGCCATTACCCAGCACGCCAGCAGCGGCTCGGAAGCCAACGGAGTCATCGCGAACTACAACGCGCTCTCCGCCACCAACAAGCAGAACCTGTTGAACTTCCTCCGCTCGTTGTAATGGTTGGTTGAACGATGTGTACCGGCGGGACACGAAAGTGTCCTGCCGGGTCTTTGGATTGAGAAGGGCCTCGCAGGCGAATCGTCCATGAAGATGTTTTGCGTAATCAAAGTCGTCATTTTTCTTGGCTGCTTGAGTGCAGCGTCTGGATTTGCTGCGGACACCATCAGCGGCAAGGTGAGCAACCAGACAACCAACCGTCCCGCCGCGGGCGATGAAGTCATCCTGCTCCGCCTGGGAGAAGGCATGGAAGAAGCGGCGCGCACCCGTACGGACGCGCAAGGCGCGTTCAGCTTGCCGGTCGCGATGGCCGGCGCCCAGCACTTCGTGCGCGTCCTTCATCAGGGAGTGAACTATGACCAGCGGGTAGTCGGCGCAGCTCCGCTGGAGATCGCCGTCTATGACGTAGTGGCACAGGTCCCCGGACTGACCGGCAGCATGGGCATCGTCCAGGTGGAATCCGACGGCGAGTTGCTCAAGGTCACAGAAATGTACGCCATCATCAACGCGTCCAGTCCCCCGGTGACGCAGGCGGGCCCAAGCAATTATGTATTCACCCTGCCGGCCAAGGCCACGCTGGATTCGTTCGAAAACCGGAAAGCAGGCGGCGCATGGGTGAACGGAACCGCCGCTCCGGTCCAGGGGCAGCCTGGCCGTTACGCAGTGGACTTTCCGCTGCGTCCTGGAGAGACGCATTTCAAGTACGTGTACCATCTGCCGTACGCAGGCCCAGTCACGCTGCGCCTGAAGGTGACGTATCCCATCAAGAATTTCGCGGTGGTCCATCCTCCTTCCATGAGCTTCAAGGCCCTGCGCCCGCAGGCTTTCGCCAGCGTGGGATTGGTGCAGGGCTTGCAGCTTGAGCAAGCCGTGAGCCAACCAGTGGTGCGGGAGGTTCCAGCGTTTGAGGTTTCGGGCATTGGCACGGCTCCGCGGACTGAAGCGCGGGCCAAGACAGCGCCACCATCGTCGTCGTTGCCCATGGCGCCTGCAAGGATGGCAGCTGCCAATCCCGCGGCCGCGGGTCCAGCCACCGCACCGGAAAATTCCAACGACGAGATGTGGGCGATAGGCTCTGGCCTGGCCGCGCTGTTCGCCGCGGGAGTGTTTGCGGCCTGGCGGAGGAGACAAATGCTTGCCGCAGCGACGTCCGCCAAAGGGAAACCGTGATGCGCTTCCCAGGAGGTACCTTGAGAGCAAAATTTCTTATCGCCATATTCACCGTAATTCTTTCTATTCCCAGGTTCGCGGTCGCGCAGGATGAAAGCCCCAAGGACGTCCCGCCTCCGCAGGGTGGAGATTTTTCCAGCAATCCTGACGCGAAGAAGGTGCCGCAGGACGTGATCCTGGTAAAGGGCGCCGTGCCCAGCGCCAGCGATTCCACCACTCCGCTGCCGGAAGGCGGGACCATCACCGAGAAGATTTATGCCAACGCGTATTTCGGCATGGCCTATGCCCTGCCTGCCGGCTGGCGGCAAAAGTTCGTAGGGCCGCCGCCCTCGGACAGCGGATACTTCGTGCTGGCGCAGATCGAGCCGGGCAAAACTTTCAAAGGCGCTGCGCCGGGCGCCATTCTCATCAGCGCGCAGGACATGTTCTTCAATCTCTCGCCTGCCACTACGGCGCTGGACTTGATCAACTTCCGCAAGAGCCGTTTGCTCACCGACTACAAAGTGGAGCGGCAGCCCACGGAAGTCAAAATCGCCAACCGTTCGTTCGTCCGCATGGACTACATGTCGCCGATTGCCGAGCTGCACTGGTACACGCTGGCGACGCAAATCCGTTGCCATGCGGTGGAGTTTCTGCTCACCAGCCGCGATCCCGCATTGCTGGAGAGCCTGGTGAAGGGCATGGACACCATGGTGCTCCCGGAGGAAGCCGCGCCGGCCACGGGACGCGGCGGCGGCGCTTTCCCGGTGTGCATCAAAGGCTACGCCAGTCCGGACAACATGGTGCACAAGGTTGATCCGGTGTTTACCGAGCGCAAGTTCAATTCCATTCCGGTGCGCATCGTGATTGACAAATACGGCAAGGTAAAACACGTGCACGTGCTCAGCGCGTTTCCCGACCAGAGCAAGGCCGTCACCGACGCGCTTCTGCAATGGGAATTCCGGCCACACCGCGTGAACGGCCAAGCGGTGGAAGTGGAGACCGGCATCGTGTTCGGGGCGCCGCAACGTCCCGCGATCGCGGCCCCGCGCGCCACGGCAGCGAGAGATTAGCCGGAAAGTTTTCGCGACACTCCGCCGCGCTTGACCCCGTGCTGCGCGGCAGCGTATAACTCTCGTCACCTGGGAATGGGAAGAGCGGTGCGAATCCGCCACTGCCCCGCAACTGTAATCGCTCCAGGACCTGAGCAAATGCCACTGGGAAACCGGGAAGGCGCTCAGGCCCGCAATGGCGTAAGTCAGGAGACCGGCCGGGTAACTCGTAACTCGTTTTTTCTTCCGAGGGGAAGGAGACCTGCCATGACGTGTCTCTATCGTGCCGGCTTTGCGCTGGCGATTGCCTTCACCGCAGTTTTCACTTTTGCCGCCGGCGCTGCAAGCATTCACGGAACGGTGCGCGACCCTCTGGGCGCCGTGGTCCCGCAGGCCCAGGTGGAACTTTTTCGCGACGGCGTGCACGTGGCCACGGTGGCCACCGATGCGCAAGGCAATTATCGTTTCACCTCCATCGCCCCGGGACGTTACCAGGTGCGCGCGCAGGCGCCCAACTTCGCCGCGCAGACCAGCGACTCGTTCTACGCCGGCAGCGGCGCGGCCACGGCTGATCTCACGCTGAAGATCGGGGCCGTGGCGCAGCAGATTGTGGTCTCCGCCACCGGCACGCGCGTGCCGGAGTCGCAAGTAGGCGCGCCCGTGAACGTGATTACCGCCGGCCAATTTGAAAACAAATTGGAGACCCTGGAGCCGCTGCGCCAGGTCCCCGGCGTGCAAGTGCTGCAAAGCGGACAGCGGGGTGTGAGCACATCGCTGTTCATTCGCGGCGGCAACAGCACAGCCAACAAAATCCTGCTGGACGGCGTCCCGGCCAGCGAGATTGGCGGCACCGTGGATTTTGGCAACGTCTTCACCACCGGCATTGACCAGATAGAAGTTCTGCGCGGACCCAACAGCGTCCTCTACGGCGCCGACGCGCTGGCCGGCGTCGTGAACCTGACCACGCGCCGCGGGACCACGCGCCTGCCGCAAATCAGTTACGCGTTTAGCGCCGGTAACTTCGGGTCGCTGAATCATGACGGCTCGGTTGGCGGCACCTTCAAACAGTTTGATTATTTTGGCGAGTTCTCGCGTTTTGATACCCGCAACAGCGAGCCCAACGCCACCTTTCACAACGCCACCTTCGCCGGCAACGCCGGTTGGACGCCAAACGCGTCCAACGATCTGCGGCTGACGGTGCGCCGCGTGGCCGCCACCACCGGCGTGCCCAACGCGATTGAGTTCTTCGGCATTCCTGACGACTCTTTCCAGTCGCAACACAACACCTACATCAGCGCCACGTATCAGAATCGCACTACCGAGAACTGGCACAACCTGGTGCGCTACGGCGCGGTGCGCGTGAATTCAGAGTTCGTGAACCCGTCGCCGAGCGGAACGTTTGATCCCATCTCCGGCAACTTCCTGGGAAACACTTTGACCATCCGCGGCGCCAACGGCTTCAGCACCACGGGGCAGGCGATCCTGGACTTCGCCGGGCCGTACCCGCAGCAATTCTTCATCCCCACCAATCGCGACTTTGTTGACGTGCAGTCCGACTACGCGTTCAGCCACAAGCTGACCGCACTGTTTGGCTTCCGCTATGACAACGAGCGCGCCGGCACGCTGCAGCGCGGCAACTTCAGTTACACCGGAGAAGTCCACGGCAGCTTGTGGAACCGTTTGTACGGCACGCTGGGCGTGGGCCTGGAGAACAACGCGGTGTTCGGCACGGCGGCCACGCCGCGGGCGTCGCTGGCGTATTACCTGGTGCGTCCGCGGGCGACGGGCCGGTGGAACGGCACGCGGCTCAAAGCCAACTATGGCCAGGGCATCAAAGAACCGGACGGCTTTTCCCAGAACTTCTCGTTGTTCGCGCTGCTTTCGCAACTGCCCGGCGGCGACCAACTCATTTCGCAGTTCCACATCCGGCCGATTGGTCCGGAACGCGCGCGAAGTTTTGATTTGGGGCTGGACCAGTTTGCCTGGAACAGCCGGGCGCGGCTGAGCGCGATTTTTTTCTACAACCGCTTTACCGACCAGATTGAAGACGTAAGCGGCAGCGGGCTGCTGCAATTGGGCGTTCCGCAAGCGGTGGTGAACCAAGCGCCGCTGGGCGCCACCGTAAACTCTGAAGCCACGCGCGCCTTTGGCGCGGAGACCGAACTGGAGCTGGACCTGGGCCGCGGCCTGACCGCGCGCGCCGCCTACACCTATCTGGACGCCGTGGTGCAGCGGTCGTTTTCCAGCGACGAACTGTTCCCCTCGTTCAACCCGGCGTTTCCCACGATTCCGATTGGAGCATTTTCGCCGCTGGTGGGGAACCGTCCGTTCAACCGCGCGCCCCATACTGCCAGTTTTGTTCTGGGCTACACGCGGCATAAGTACACGCTCACGCTCAGCGGCAACATTGTGACCCGCCGCGACGGCAGCACCTTTCTCTTCGACCCCAACTTCGGCGCCACCATGCTGCTGCCCAACCACAACCTTGCTCCGGGCTACCACCGTATTGACTTCAGCGGGACGTATCGCGCGAGCCGCCGGCTGGAGTTTTTCTCCGGCGTGGAAAACCTGGCGAGCCAGCACTACGACGGCATCGTCGGTTTCCCGGCGCTGCCGCTCAACTTCCGCGTGGGAGTGAAGGTGACCGTGGGTGGGGAGGGGTGGAAGTGAGGGGCATCTCTGGAAACCGTGAGATACCCGCTCCTCCTAGGGTACTGTGATTGGGGGAATATCAGTATGGGGCTCCGCAACCTTAATCGTATGCCGTATCGGAGGAGCTCCGGAGCTAAGTGATGTCCAAATCTCAAGCTGGTAGTCACCCGGGGTGATGTTCGACAAGTAATACATACCCTGAGAATTACTGCACGCTCGCGCCGACCTCGCTCCCCCTGGCTTGTAGACCGTAACGCAGATACCAGCTGCTGGCGAGGCGCTAGTCCCATAACGGCGATTCAACTGGCCCCGCACTGTTGCGGCGTTCGCTGTTCCTACCGTTAGAAGGAAAAGCGTGCAGTACGTCGTAAGCCGGCGCAAACTGAAAGCAGAAATCAGCTTTCTCATGGTTGAGTTCCTTTCGTGGCAATCATTTCTTTCTCCGCATGTGCACCCGCGAAATATTCCGGAAGCCGCTTGAGGTGAATGGTAGGAATCCGAATTTGGTGGTTTGTTTCGTCCCTCACCAGTCCCACATGGGCCGCTGCCGCATCAGAGGGATCCAGAGGAATTGTCGTGGTTTGAAAGTTCGGATGACCGACCATAACGCGCGGGAATGCCGTACCGCCACCCTGCGTCGGCGTCGTTGGAACTGTGAGGGTAAATGTGCCGTCGGCGTACGCATTGAAGCTGCGCGGGATCACTCCGATATCCTTGGGATCGAGTGGCTGAAGTACAGCCCCGTCTTCATCGGCCACCGTCCCGGATACCTCCCATACCTGCCCAGAAGGGGCGGGGTTCCAGATATTGTGCGTGGAGAAGACAAGGACGAGCAGCGCAAAGTAGCCAGCGAAGGCGCCGCCAAGTTTGATGTTCAGGCCCTGTAACGGTCCTGAGACCGCTGCCGTGCCCGGCAATGCCTTAAAGAGCACGTACGCTGGCGCCATTGGCAGAAGGATTACCAATGCCAAGTTTAGAAATCCCCTAAGTTCGTTCATAGTAGACCTTTCATGTTGTGGTTCCAGCGCATGCCAGGCCAGCCTACATCGGCGTGCCTACGGCGAAAGTCCCGCCGCCGAGCATGGGCCGGGCGGCGGAAGTGTTAAGGATCTGCTGGACCTGAAACAAATCTACTTTCGAGATTTGCGCAACTCAGCCATTAACCTCGAATGTATTTCTGCAGGTGCTGTAACGTGGAGGATGTCCTCAGGCACGTCAATCACATGCAATTGTTGACCAGGTCCAGCGAGGAGTCCTGCTCGAAAACCAGACGCCAATGACGGCTCCTCGAGCGGGTGCGGTTGAGGTGTATGACCAAGTGCGGCTGCCACCAGCGAGCCATCCTTGTTGGCGACGACTGTCATTTTCATGAAACGCCTCCCCCTTGCAGGTTATGCCAGCAGCCTGTGGTTTCAACGTTAGTAATGGTTACGTAGTACTGCGTGTAACCACTGTTGAACTTTGCTTTGCCCTGATCGGTCGCGTTGTGCCGTGCACCGCCGCTTGGGATCTTCACGTCAGCACCAGCCAGCTGCAATCCAAAGTCCCCGCCTCCTCGGTCGTACCACCAATAAACGGACTGACCTGGGGCGAGAAATGTGAGTGGACCAACATTATTGAAAGCCATCTCTAGTTGCCTTTCGCTTTTCAAGAGTTTGCAGATAAGGCCGGCGGCAACAGTCCGCCGGGTTCAGTCACGAGAATCGCGCACCTTCTTGCTAACCGCAATCCCTGGTCGGCCCTTTAACGTCCCTATGTTGATCAGTTACTAAGTCCCTGAAGGAAAAGATAGTTGCGCGAGCAGATACTCATTGACGAGGAGTCTCTAAGTTGGTTTAATTCGGATAGTAAGTGAATAATCTGTGGAAGCTCCCCTCCAACGACCGCGCGCGCTCAAGTTCGGAATTTTCGAAATGGATCTGGACTCCGAAGAACTACGAAAAAACGGTCTTAAGCTGAAGTTGCGGGGGCAGCCTTTTCGCATGCTTGCCGAGATTGCTGGACGTTCTGGACAGGTAGTTACATATGAAGAGTTGCGGTCAAGATTTTGGCCTGAAGGGATATTTGGCGGCCACAAACATAGTTTGGGTAACGCGCTTCTAAAGATTAGAAAGGTATTGGGTGATTCTGCAGCTAGCCCGCGGTATGTTGAGACAGTTTCCCGTGGTTATCGGTTCTTGGCTCCTGTCGAGTTCGTTTTCAAGTGTTCAGCCAATGGAAAGGGTCCGCCGGTCCCCGTAGCGGATGATTTTGTGTTGGAAATGCAGCTGATTCGACAGCAACTTCCGATCACATTGCGCGGTCGAGATTTAAAATTGTTACTGTATCGGTGCGAGGGCCTGAGAGAACAACATGTGCAACATCCCAATCGCCACGAGTTGCAGCTTCTTATCGACGAGATCAAATTGGCCATCGACCATGCGGCCCTGATTGAACCGAACATGACCAAACCTAGCGTGAGTTTCGAAACTGCCGCCGGCGTCTTCGATGACCAGAACGCACTCAGCATCCAAGATAGTTTCAGTGGGGAACGCTGGAAGACACTGGGACTCGTTCGTGGAGCCCTATTGCTGGTGGTCGACCATGCGGTGCATGAGGAAAACGGACAGAAGGTCGTTCGGATTAATTCGGCCCGCAGAGCAACGCTGCAGGAAAGGAGGTTCTATGAGCAACGTCGCAAATGAGAAGTTACTGCGAGAAGTCACCTTTCTTGTTGCACTGAATGAAGCTGAAGCCGACATCGATACGTCGGAGATCCCCGAAATTGAGGACTGGAGCGGTGCGAGTGTAGGAAAATTTTATCGCGCTTCAGTCAAGAAGCCTTCACGGAGGGAATTCCTATCTGGATTGAAGCGATTCTTTGGGTTGTCTGAATCGCGCCGGAATGATCAATTAAGGGTAACCGCTCAGGGTGACAGCCCAGGCAAAGAGGAACTGCTCAGCGGAGTTCTTGCCACTGGAGGGATGTATTCTCGGATGAGCGAACCTCAATTGGTCACAGAATGCGCGTTAGGAGTTACTGAAGAGGCGTGGTCAGAGTTCGTGCGCCGCTTTAACCCACTAATTGCCGGCGTGATTGAAAAAGAGGCGCGCCGTTTCGGGAAGGCGTCGCCCACGCTCATCGATGACCTGGTGCAGGATGTCTATCTCAGGCTTTGCGCAAACGAGTTCCGCGCATTGAGACAACTCAACGTGCTGAATGAACATTTATTATTTGGCTTTCTCAAGCGCATAGCCTCAATGGTAACAGTGGATCATTTTCGTCGATCTGTGGCGGCAAGAGGGGCGACTAGGCCGCTGGAACAACTGGGAGCTGCGGAACCAATTGGGAGGTCTGGTGTATTTGAAAGGGAGAGGAATATTCTGCTTGAAAAAGTAGACCGGTATTTAAAGACACTTTCGCACGAGAGTAACTTTCAACGGGATTACGAAATCTTCTGGTTATATTACCGGAAAGGGCTCACAGCCAAAGAGATCTCCATGCAGCCAACCGTGAAATTGACGACAAAGGGTGTTGAAAGCGTCTTGTTAATACTCACGAGGCGGATCGCCTCTGCCCTGAAGGAGAAAATTGGGGAACGTTCTTAGAGCGAGCCATCGGGTTGTCGGATGATCGCCTCATCGGGCGAACGGAACAGCCTCTAATGCCAACGACCACTGGAACCGCCGATCCTACTTCACCACCAGGACGATTGTCTTACTGTGGCTGATGTTGTTGGAGGTGGCGTTCACTGAGATTGAGTAAGTGCCGGCCGGGGTAGGTGATGGCGGGCCGCTGCTACTGCCACCGCCGCAAGAGATGGTTAAACCCAAGCCTAAAACGCACGCGAGCTGCGCAACCCTCTTGAAGCGCTTTCCCGAGGCGGCCAGAGCCAGGGCAAACACCGCTGCCGCGGAGTACCAGAGCTTCCCAGGACCATGCAAGGAAGCAGCCGGCCGGGCGGTGGTGCTGATGTTCAGACCAAGGTTCTGAAACTCAATGCCAGGGGCCAGGTTCACCGCGTTGGGGGAAAACGTACAGCTTGCTCCCGGCGGCAGACTGCTGCAGCTAAGGATAACGACGCCGGTGAACGCGGTGGGGCCAGGCGGAATTGCCGCGCCGGTGACGGACATGGTGTAAGCGGCGAATTGGCCGGCGGTGACGGTTTGCACGTTGGAAGCCGTCAGAAACATGTTCAGGCCGAAGTCGGCGAAGCCGGTCCCGCTCAGCGTGAAGGTTTGCGGACTGCCGGGCGCGTCGTCCACAAAGCTGAGTTGCGCCGTCTTGGTCCCGGCGGCGGTGGCGGTAAAGTTAAATCCTACGATGGCGATAGAACCCTTGTTAGGCTGAATGACAATCGGAAACGCGTTCGCGGACCCGTCAAAATCCGTGGTGGAAACTGTGGCGGCGCTCAAGGTTACGGTTGACGCTCCGGTATTCACGATGCAGATTCCGGCGCTGATATTCTGGCCAACTTGTATCGAACCTGCATCAATAGTGGCATTGGCAGGATACGGGTCGCTATTGCATCCCAGAACCAGGCCGCTGAACGCAGTGAACTGAAGCTGAGCGAAACTACAGCATGAACAAGATAGCAATAAGATGAAACAAAACAACCTACTAAGCATGGATAGCCTCCGGGCTCGGCTCTTCTTCCGAATGCTAATCGGCGATGAAGCTTCAGGTCAATGCGGAGATGGAGGGAAAGCACCGCCGAAGGCGGCGGTGCCACACGAGGAGTCGTTAATCAGGCTTAAGCGCGAGGGGAACTACTTCTTCGCGGGCTTGGCTGCTGGTTTCGCGGCCGCGGGTTTGGCAACGGGCGCTTTGCCTTTGAGTTCGATGACGATCACATCCATCCCGGCGTCGCCGGTATTCTCCGGCAAGTGGGCGCCGGCTGCGCTGTATTGCGAATCGCCGGCCTTGACAGCGAAGTCCTGCTTCTTGCCGTCAGGGAAAGTGAACGTGCCCTTGGCGTCAGTGAGGAATACCGCAACCGTGTTGGGATGGCTGTGCATGACCGATTTCTCATGCGCGCCGTAATGCACCTTGAGGATCCGCACCTGGGCGTTGTCCGTCACCACGGTGTAATGTTTGGGATCAACTTTGGCCGCGTCCTGGGCCGAGAGAATGGGGGCCGCGCAGACGCACAATATCACCACATAAAATGCTAGTCGCAAACGCATGTTGTACTCCTGGGATTTTTTGATTTTCTTGCTTTGGGGGACCCAACGTTGGCTGCAACCCTACTCCGGCAGGTTACTGAAGTCAAATAGGCTTCCGTGATTGCGAACGCGGGCACATACGGGACGCGGTGAGAAGGTCATGCGGAAAATCCGTGCTAATATGCGGACACATTCAGCAAGCAAGAACTTCTCACCACTAAAAATGCGCTTGAGCGGAGGACTCGATGGCAAGCATTAAGTCAGCAGCGGCTTTGTTCGGACTGATGTTCTGGGCGGCGATTGCAGCGTCCCCAACCGTGCATGCCGGAGGAGCCAGCCAGGGAACGTCGGCCGCCGCGCCCAACCAGCTTACCAACGATAGCCTGCGCCAGATGCTGGACGGCATGGGTCTGGAGCCGAAAGCGCTTTCCAAGGGCTATTTGATCGTGATCAAACGCGACACCTGGACCTACAACATGCAACTGGTGCTCAGTGAGAATCAGGAAAAGCTGGGCTTCAACGCCAATTTGGGCATCGTCGAAAACCCCGATGCGGTGACGGCGGCGCAGTGGAAGGCCCTGATGATTTCCAATGGCGACATCGAGCCATCATTCTTTTACTTCGACGCCAAGACCAAGAAGCTGTACCTGCACCGGGTGTTGGACAATCGCGCTATCACGCCTGCTTTCCTGCGCGGCCAGATAGAAAACTTCGTCGGCAACATGAAGAGCACGGCGGACTTGTGGAAATTTACCAAGTGATGCAATCGCCGGGATCGCCGGCATCGCGCGCCATCACCGTAATCGAAACGGAAAAACCTTACCGCTGATGACGCTGATCAGAATCGGTGATTGGGTTGGAATTGCGAAACGCCGAGTTTGGTGAGAACGCCCCACAGCTGTATGGATGACTGACGCAGTGTCGGGATGTTTCGACTTCTCCTCGTCCGCTACGCGGATTCGGAGTCGCTCAACATGACATGTCCCGGAGGGAATCGAGTGGGAGAATAGCTGGAATCATTGACGCCCATTGGCCCCTCGTGGATGCCTAAGTAAGCGGGTGGGTCATCGCTGGTGACCAAAGGCCATCCACTTAAGGCTTAGTGTAGTTGGGCTACAACGACCTTATTATGTCTGTGGCTGGGTCGTTCGGCCCACTCCCCAAATGGAACTTGCAGCGGACACAAGACTGATTGCGCAGTACTCGCCCACGTCCACGCCCATTCTGGACGTGCTCCGGCCCGTTCCGCATGAATCGCGCGCCAAGCTCAGCGCCGGGGAATACTTCTTTTTGTGCAGCGCGGTGATCCTGGTATTGATCGGCCTGCAGGACATCCTGCGGGTGCTGGAAGCCCTGGGTTCCAAGCTGCCGGATCTGGCGCTGATCGGTCTGCTGGTTCCCGCGTGCTGTCTTGGCGCCGCCGCGCTGGTGCACGAATTGGGGCATCTGCTGGCGGGAAAAATTGCCGGGTTCCGCTTAGCGGGATTGAATCTTAGCTCGGCTGCCGGCAGCAATAGCTACGAAGGCCAAAAGCTGGACGCCTGCCAGGTGCTGCCGCTGGGAATTCTGGTCCTGGAGCCAGGCAAGACGGACCGTCTGCCTCGGCGGCTGACCATTCTTCTGCTGGGCGGGCCGCTGGCCAGCCTGCTGGCGCCGCTGGTGCTGGAGGCCTCTCAGTATTGGGCACAGCATTTCTTGCTGAACGTCTTTCTGAACTATGCGGTGCATGTGTTTACCGCCGTATCCGTGTTAGTAGGACTTGCGGCGCTGCTGCCGGATGTGAGCCGTCGCGGAAATTTCAGTGATGGCGCAAGGCTGCTCATGCTGGCCAAGAAAGATGAACTCGCCGCGCGCTGGCTGGCCATCCTTAAATTACAGATGGCGCTGGGACGCGGCGAACACCCGCGAAAATGGGATGAGAGTTCCGTCTTCCGCGCCACTGCTGTGAATGACGGCTCGCGCGACGCGGTCACCGCCATGTGGCTGGCGTACCTGTGGGCCTCTGAGCGCCAGGACATTACTTCCGCCACTCGATATCTGGAAGACGCGCTGGCGGCGCCGCGCGCTTCGTCGGCCTGGCTGCGCGATCGCCTGTTTGTGGAAGCCGCGGTGTTCCAGGCCTGGTTCCGCGACAATCCGGGAAAGGCGCGCTCCTGGGTGGCGCAGATTCACGGACGCAAGCTCACGCCGCTGCAGCAGCAACGCCTGAACATCGCGCTACTGTGGGCGGAAGGCCGGCTCTTTGATGCCTGGGAGAAAACCGCGGAATGCTTCCGCCTGCTCGCCGCCATGCCGGATTCTCCGGCGCGCGACCTGGCCAAGCAAAGCGTAGAGGAGTGGAAGCGTCAGATGGAATCGCGCATGCTCACGCGGGCATGGCGCACCATGTATTCGCTGTCGCACCAGATGGACGCCGCGGTTCGGCAGACGGAACTGTCGTCATCGTGAAGAATCTGCTGGATTGGCTTCATGGTAGTATCGCTGTGTGTCCCCCTCACGGAAATCTCCACGCAGGGGCGGAGTCAAATCGCGGCCCCGGAAGAGCGCCAAGCATCTGGTGGTGATCACCGGAATGTCGGGTTCCGGCAAAGCGTCTGTGCTCAAAGCGTTTGAAGATCTGGGTTACTACTGCGTGGACAACCTGCCCATCGGATTGATCCCGCGCTTCGCTGACCTGGCGAAACAGTCCTCTGAAATCGAAAAAGCCGCGCTGGTCACGGACATCCGCGAAGGCGAGCAGCTAAAGAAATTGCCGGACATCATTCGTTCCCTCAAACGCCAGGTCAACACCACGGTGCTGTTTCTGGAGGCGTCCGACGAAGCGCTCTTGCGCCGCTTCAGTGAGACGCGGCGCCCGCATCCGCTGGGAAAGGAATCCACGGTGAAGGCCGCGCTCAGCCAGGAGCGCCGCATGCTGCAGCCCATCCGCGCCATGGCGGACATGGTGGTGGACAGCTCGCGCTTCAACGTCCACGAGCTGCGCTCGCACATCACTTCAAAGTTCGCCGCCGGCAGCACGGACAAGGACATTCTTGTCTCCATTGTCAGCTTCGGATACAAAGCCGGCGTGCCCAACGATTCTGATCTGCTCTTTGATGTGCGCTTCCTGCCCAACCCGCATTTTGTTCCGGAATTTCGTCCGTTGACGGGACGCCATCCGCAAGTGGCCAAGTACATCCGTTCCTTTCCCCAGACGCGCGAGTTCATCGAACGCATTTCTGAGCTGCTGATCTACCTGATTCCGCATTACGTGCGCGAAGGCAAGAGCTACTTGACCATCGGCTTTGGCTGCACCGGCGGCCAGCACCGCTCGGTGATGATCGCCGAAGACGTGAAGAAACGCCTGGCCAAAGCGGGATACCGCGTGAAGGTTGTCCATCGTGATGCGCCCAAGTGAATTAACAATACTTAACGCAGTTCGCATTGGTGTGCGCGGCAGGATTCAAGTGTGCTCCGTTAGAATAATGAGAATGTTCAGGGAGGGAGGCGTATGCGGCAACTGACTCGTTTGCTCGGATACCTCCGTCCTTACGTGGTCCAGTTTTCCGCGGGTGTGCTGCTCATGGCGGCTGTGGGCGCACTGGAAGGCTTCCGCATTATGTTGCTGGGGCCGATCATTGACAAGGTCTTGAACCCCGGCTCGCCTTCCACCGGACTCATCATGTTCACCATGCCTGTCTCGCAGCGTGTGGTTTTTCTCCAGCAATTTATTCCCAGCCATTTTCACAACGCGCTCACGGTGGTCGCCGTGGCCCTGATCGGTTCCACGCTGATCAAGGGAGTTTGCGATTACGTTGGGACGTACCTGGTGAACCGCGCGGGCTTTGGCCTGATCACCGATCTGCGCAATAGTCTGTACGACCGCATCCTGCAGCGCTCCACGGCTTTTTTCTCGCGCCACGCCACCGGCACCCTGGTTTCCACAGTGATCAATGACATTGAGAAGGTGCAGGTCACCCTGACCATTGCCTTCGCCGAGTTTCTGCAGCAGCTTTTCACTCTGGTGTTCATGGTGGCTGCGGTCATCTTGCTGGGGCACAAGCTGTCGCTGATCCTGCTGGTCTTTGTTCCGTTTGTGGTGGTCTCCGCAGGCAAGATCGGCCTGCGCGTTCGTCGCACCACGCGCAAAGGCCAAGACAAGCTGGCGGACATCCAGAACATCTTGCATGAGTCCATTACCGGCAACCGCATCGTCAAGGCCTTTACCATGGAGCGATGGGAGATTGACCGCTTTCGCGCCGCGGCCAAGAAACTGCTGAAGGCCAATCTGAAGTCGGTGGCCGCCCAGGCCATCAGCTCGCCGCTGATGGAGATTATCGGATCGGTGGCCGTGGCCGCGCTGCTGGTGCTGGGCCGCAACCAGATCAAGACCGGCGCCATGACCACGGGAATTTTTCTCACCTTCATCATCGCCGTGTTCAAACTCTACGACCCCGTCCGCAAGATGGCCTTCTTCAACAACAGTTTTCAGCAGGCGCTGGGCGCGTCGTCAGAGATTTTCCGCTTCCTGGATGAAGAAGACGAAATCAAGGAGCGTTCCGGGGCCATCGCTCTGCCGGCGTTCCGCGAGCGCATTCGCTTTGAGAACCTAAGCTTCTCTTACGCCGGCGCCAGCGGCAGCGAACCCGACATTCTGCGCGAGGTCAACCTGGAAGTGCGCTCCGGAGAAGTGGTGGCCATTGTCGGCTCCAGCGGCGCGGGCAAGAGCACGCTGATGCAGTTGATCCCCCGGTTTTTTGACGTGACCGGCGGCGCCGTGAAAATTGACGGTCACGATGTGCGCGACGTCACCCTGGCTTCGCTGCGCGCGCAGATCGGCATCGTCACCCAGGACACCATTCTGTTTAATGACACGGTGCGCAACAACATCGCTTACGGCCAGCCCGACGTGCCCCAGGACGCTGTCATCACCGCAGCCAAGGCCGCTCTGGCCCATGACTTCATTGAGAAAATGCCCGAAGGCTATGACAGCGTGATCGGCGAACGCGGGTTGCGGCTCTCCGGCGGCGAACGCCAGCGCATCGCCATTGCCCGCGCGCTGCTGAAGAACGCTCCAATCCTTATTCTGGATGAAGCCACTTCCGCGTTGGACGCCGAATCGGAGTCGCTGGTGCAGGCCGCGCTGCACAACCTGATGAGCGGACGAACGGTGCTGGTCATCGCCCACCGCCTGGCCACCATCCGCCGCGTGGACCGTATCGTGGTGCTGGAGCACGGTTGCATCGCCGACTCCGGCACGCATGACGACTTGTTGACCCGGCTGGGCACCTACCGCAAACTTTATGAATTGCAGTTTATGGATTTAGAGCCGAAAATGAGCGAAGAAGAAATTCGGGGCTAATACTAGGGCTGCAAGGATTTTTGCCAATCAATCTATGTCCATCCGATCCATGACCGGGTTCGCGCAGGTGAAGGCCCAGGCCGGGGAAGGCGTTTCCTTCACCCTGTCGCTCAAGTCCGTGAACCACCGTTTTCTTGATCCCCAACTGCGCCTGCCCGCGGACATGGATGAGCTGGAAATGAAAATCCGCCGCGCGCTGAAAGAACGCCTGGCGCGCGGGCACGTGGAGGTCACGCTGGCCGTGGACCGCCGCGGGGTTGAGGGCTTTGATTTCAACCGCGAACTGGTGGGCGGATACGTGTCGGCGTTTCGCAAAGCGGCCAGGGAATTCGGCACCGTGGGCGAACCTGACTTGAACGTGGTGTTTCGCATGCCGGGCGCGCTGGGTGAGAGCGCCAGCCTGGACGGCAATTTTCAATCGGCGGTCATGGCCAGCCTTGATCAGGCCGTGGAAAAGCTCAACGTGATGCGCGAGCATGAAGGTCGCGACACCACCGCCGAGCTTCGCCGCCGCCTCAAGGTCCTGGAAGACGCGGCCGAAGAAGTTTCCAAAATGCGCGCCGCCGTGACCCGAGCCGTGATGGAAAAAGTCCGCGGACGCATGCAGGAGCTTCTGGACAACGCCAACGCCAAAGCCGACCCTGACCGCATCCTGCAGGAAGCGGCCCTGCTGGCCGAACGCAGTGACGTGCAGGAAGAACTGGTCCGCCTGCAGACCCACATCGAGCACTTCCGCAAATTGCTGGATCAGGGCGGCGAAGTGGGCAAGAAGCTGGATTTTCTTCTGCAGGAGCTGAATCGCGAGAGCAACACCATGCTCTCCAAGACCTCCGGCGTCACCGGGGAAGGCCTGCGCATCACCGAACTGGGCCTGCTGATGAAATCAGAGATTGAAAAATGCCGCGAACAGGTGCAGAACCTGGAATGAGCGGAATCCTTTTTATCATCTCTGCGCCTTCCGGCTCCGGCAAATCAACCTTGGTGAATGAGCTGCGCAAGTTTGTGCCGAACCTGGAGTTCTCCGTTTCGTACACCACGCGGCCTCCGCGCGGCAGCGAGCAAGACGGCCGCGAATACCATTTCATCGCGCGCGAAGAGTTTGAGCGGATGATCGCGGCGGACGGCTTCTTTGAATACGCGGAAGTCTTCGGCAACTATTACGGCACCGCAAAAAGCGTGCTGGCCGATGCCGCCCGCGCTGGCAACGATCTGCTTTTGGATATTGACGTCCAGGGTGAGCGCCAGGTCAAGCTGCGCATGCCGGACGCGGTGAGCATCTTCGTGTTGCCGCCCAGCCGCGCGGAGCTGGAGTCGCGCTTGCGCAAGCGCAGCATCAGCGAGAACGTCCACCCCAATGAGATCCGCCGCCGGTTGGACACGGCCCGCCGGGAGATTGAGAACTATCCCAATTACGACTATATTTTGGTAAACGACCACCTGGAGCAATCCGTGGACCGGCTGGTGGCGATTGTCCTGGGTGAGCGTATTCGGCGTTCAGGGAAACCCCCGGCGCCGGACCAGAAACATTACTTAATGAATGCGGAGAAATGCCTGAAGTCCAGAATGGAGCAGGAAATCAGGGCTATTCTGGATTCATTCCGCTTCCCTCCGCAGGCGTGATCTCAAAAGCATGAGGTGATGATCGCCATGAAACTCAAAGACGGCTTTGACAGCAACTATCGCTATGTCCTGGTGGCGGCGCGGCGCGCGCGCCAGCTTTCCGGCGGCGCTCCCCCGCTGGTCAACACCAGTTCGCGCAAAGTCTGCAAGATTGCCCAGGAAGAAATTGACGCCGGCAAAGTGCAGTTCGTGCAGGGCCAGGCCGCGGCCCCTGCGCCTCCGGAAAAACCGCCGGAGAAGTAGCTGGTTTTCCTCTGGAGCACGACCCCCAACCTGCTCTCTCCTCCTGAGGCTCGCTGGGTTTAGCGATGATCGGCGCAATTCGCTGAACTAAGCGCCGTAGGCGCGACCAGAGGTTAGCCCACCCTAAGGCGAGCGAACGCGAAGCCGTAAGGGTGGGTTGGCATGAAGATGAAGTTGAGCCCCGGAGGGGCGACACAGTTTTGTCGCGCAAGCGAAGTGCCCGAGCCCTACCCACACAGGTAACTATGAGCCTCTTACCGGCCAGGACTACAATCTCCCTATGAAGGTCGCTCTGGGCGTTACCGGTGGAATCGCAGCTTACAAAGCCGCGGAACTGGTGCGCTTACTTCAGGACCGCGGCGTCCGCGTGCAGGTGGTGATGACCCGCGCCGCCCAGGAGTTTGTGCGGCCTCTTACCTTTGCCGCGCTCAGCGGCGAAAAAGTGATTACCGATCTTTTCGGCGCCGATGCCGAACAGCCCAACATTGATTCCGCCGTGGAGCACATTGCGGTGGCGCAGGCCATTGACGCCCTGGTGGTTGCGCCGGCCACCGCGGACGTCATCGCCAAATTCGCCCACGGCGAAGCCAATGATTTTTTGACGACATTGTTTCTCGCCACCACCGCGCCCGTCGTCGTGGCGCCGGCGATGAACGTAAACATGTGGGAGAACGCCGCCACGCAAGCCAACATTGAGACGCTCAAGCAGCGCGGCGTGAAGGTGGTAAGCCCTGACAGCGGTTATCTGGCGTGCGGCATGATCGGCGCCGGACGCCTGGCCGCCAATGACAAAATTGTGGACGCGGTGCTGGCCGTGCTGGGCGCTGCGCCCGACTTGGCGGGCGAAACCGTACTCATTACCGCCGGCGGCACGCGCGAACCGATTGATCCCGTGCGCTACATCGGCAACCGCTCCAGCGGCAAAATGGGTTACGCCTTGGCGGAGGCGGCGTTGCGTCGCGGTGCCAAAGTGATTTTGATCAGCGGCCCCACCGCGCTCAAGCCGCCTTCGGCCGCGGAGTTCGTCGCGGTGCAAACTGCCAAAGAAATGCGCGAAGCCGTGCTGGCGCACCTGGATCGCGCTACCATCGTGATCAAGGCCGCCGCCGTGGCCGACTTCACCGTCCGCAACGCCGCCGACCAGAAGATCAAACGCAAAGGTCCGGTGACGCTGGAGCTGGAGCCGACGGCCGACATCCTGGCTGAAGTGGGCGCAAAGAAGGGCGCGCGCATCGTGGTCGGCTTCGCCGCCGAAACCCAGGACACTCTGGAAAACGCCCGCAAGAAGCTGGAGAGCAAATCGCTGGATGCCATCGTGCTCAACGATGTTTCCCGCCCCGGCATCGGTTTTGATTCGGAACGCAACGCGGTCACCATCCTCACGCCGCATGGCGAGGAAGCCGTTCCGGAAATGACCAAGTGGGAAGTCGCGCATCGCGTGCTGGACGCTGTGGTCAAGATCAAAGCCGAGCGAACCACAAAAGTGGCCCGCTGATAGCAGTTCTTCTCTGTTCCGCAACCCATCGCTTCAATTAGACTGTCCTGCCATGCCGAAACCTCTGGACGCCGCCACAAAAAAACAGCTCGCTGATCGCGTGAACTATTACCGCGAGATGGGCATCTACGATTTCTATCGTCGAACTGGAGAAGGCATCGTCGAAGAAAGCGGCGAAGCCTCTGTGGCCGAGGCCCCCATGGCCGCCGGCAGGGAAGCCGCCGGCTCAACGCCCGCCGAAATTGCTGCACCGGCCCAGAGGGCAACGGCGCAATTGCCCGTCATCACCGACAAGCCCGCGGCGCTGCAAGCCATTCGCGACGAAATCGGCGACTGCGCGCGCTGCCGTCTGCACAAGGGCCGCACCAACCTGGTGTTTGGCGTGGGCAATGTCAACGCGGACATCATGTTCGTGGGCGAAGGTCCTGGCGCCGACGAAGACGCGCAAGGCGAACCCTTTGTCGGCCGCGCCGGACAACTACTGAACAACATGATCGCCGCCATGGGCATTCGCCGCGAGGACGTGTACATCGCCAACGTGGTCAAATGCCGTCCCCCGGGCAACCGTACGCCGGAAAAAGACGAGTGCGACACATGCTCGCCGTTCCTGATGAGCCAGATTGCCGTGATCCAGCCGAAAGTTATCGTGGCCTTGGGCGCGGTCTCCGCCAAAAACCTGCTGGCGATGAATGATTCCATGGCCAACCTGCGCGGGCGCTGGTATGACTTCCGCGGCGCCAAGCTGGCCGTCACCTATCACCCCGCGTATCTGCTGCGCGACCCGCGGCAAAAAAAAGAAGCGTGGAAAGACCTCCAGATGGTCATGAAATACCTGGGCCTGCAAGCTCCGGCAAAGCCGCAAGAGTAGGAATCATTCCAGGCCAGAGAGCCGCAAACATAGACCCGCCCCCGGCCGACCAGCGATTGTGTTCTTGCGCGATTAGTTAGTGGTTGGAATTCACTACTTGGGCGGTCGCCGACTCCTGCGTTAGCCGCACTTCGATTGCCCCTTCATCATTCTTATGGAGAGCGGGGCCAGAGTAATTATGCGTGTGGCCTTGCGCGTCAGCGAACTGGATTTTCAACGGCCCGGTCTCCAGCGGCTTGATCTTGTACTGAAAGCTCTTGCCCGGCTCCAGCACATTGACGCCGAAGGTGGCCCCGGGATAATCCACCACAATCGTGGACACCGGCTGCTGGCTGGCGTTGACCAAGGTGACTTGCACCACGCGCGAGCGGCATCCCGTCGCGATCAGCAGAACCAATAGAACGAAAGCACTCCTGCGCAAGATCATTTCTTTTCGATCACCCGCGCGCTCAGCACTGCGCCGTTGCGGTTGTCATGCAGCTTTAATGGGAAGACCAGAATGTTCCAGTTCCAGCGCTGGCGCTTTTTGGCGGGAAGAGGCGGTAGCCCGCGGAAGCTGCGGTCCACGTAGGTTTCGCGCGTGTCAGCCACGGTGCGCAGAATGTCTTTCCACTCGCCGCCCAGTTCGGGAAATTCATCAAAGCGGTTCTTGCCGATGAACCACGTCCGCTTCTTGTCGTAGAGACGGGCAAAGTATTCGTTCACGTATTCCCAGTTGCCGTCGCGGTCCAGGACTTCCAGCACCACGTCGTCGCCCATGGCCATGGCAATGCGTGAATAGAAGAAGTCGCGGGCGTCCACCACCACCGGCTTGCCGCGGCGCTTGGCCTCAAAGGAACGCAGCGCGGCCAGCAGGTCGTCCACGGAACTGTAGCCCTTGAGCAGGTGCATGTCTTCCACGCCGCCGAACTTCCGTTCCAGCGTTGCCGAAAGAATGATGATCGGCACTTCCGGGCGCTTGTCGCGCAGCGACTGGGCGACTTCCGTGCCGAACTGGCCCGCGCCCAGGTGGTAATCCAGCACGGCGATGTCAATTTCATGCAAGTGCGTTTCCGCCTCTTGCACAGAAGCGGACGTCACCGCCTCATATCCGTTCTGGCGCAAGATGGCTGCGCGCAGAATCAGATTGTCATGCTGGTCGTCCAGCAGAAGCACGCGGATTGGTCGTTTGCCGGTTTCCATTCAGGTCTTCGGTCTAAAGCTGATTCTTGTGGTTTGCCGCGATCATTCGTCTTCGCCGGACTTGCCGGCATCGCGCACGGCTTTGGCAAGTTCCGGCAGCCGGTTGAAAATGGCCACGCTGCGCAGCCACTGTTTGTTGTCGAAAGCCGGACTGCCGCTGACTACCGCGCCAGGCTCAATATCGCCATGCGTGCCGGACTGCGCGGTGACCACCACGCCGTCGCCCAGCTTGCAATGTCCGGCAATGCCCGCCTGTCCGGCGAGAATCACGTTCTTGCCCAGCTCGGTGGAGCCAGCCAGCCCCACCTGCGCGCACAACAGACCATTTTCTCCCACGACGCAGTTGTGGCCCACCTGGACCAGGTTGTCCAGCTTGCAGCCGCGGCCGATTCGGGTTTCTCCCAGGCTGGCGCGATCAATGCAGCTATTGGCCTGGACTTCCACGTCATCTTCAATCACCACGATGCCGGTCTGCGGGATTTTGTGCCAGCGGCCTTCATCATCTTTGGCAAAGCCGAAGCCGTCCGAGCCCACCACCACGCCGTTGTGGAGCAGCACGTTGTTGCCGATCCGGCAGTTCTCGCGCACGGCGACATGCGAGTGGGCGAAAAAGTTGTTGCCGATCCGGACTCCGCGGTAAATCACCACGTGCGGCAGCAGCGTGCAGTTCTCGCCGATTTCCACGCCGGCCTCAATCACCACGTGAGCGCCGATGGACGCGTTGGCCCCGATCTTCGCCGATGGATGCACTACCGCCGAAGGATGGACGCCGGAATCGTACTTCGGCGCCTGGTAGAAAAGCTCCATCACTCGTGCGTACGCCAGGTGCGGGTTCCGTGTGCGCAGGCTGGGCTTTTCCAGGACCGGAAACTTCTCATCCACAATCAGCGCGGAAGCCAGCGTGGTCTTGGCGGCCGCGGCGTATTTCTTGTTGGCGATGAAGGTGATCTTGCCCGGCGCCGCGGATTCCACTCCGGCCACGCCGGTGATTTCCGCGTCCGCGTCCGGCGGCTCCAGCCTGGCTCCTATCCTGGCGGCAATGTCCTTGAGCTTCATGGGTCACAAATCCTCGAGCGTTGCCAGGCAACTGCCCGAACCCGTGATTGTAAAGGGTAGGCGGCGAAGTGTCCGAACAAAAATCACTGCGGTTCGGTAAACAGGGTTTCCTGGCGCGCGTCCTGGGCGGTTTTGCGGCGCGCTTCCGGCCGCCCTATCACCGCCAGAACGCTCATCTCTTCCAACGATGTCTTGGGCACAAAGATCCGCTGGGTGTTGCCTCGCGTGTCCGGCGGAGTGATCAGGTAGCCTTCCGGAGCAAGCTGCACCAGATCGTTGGGCATCATGCCTTCCAGCACGTCATTGTCCGTGAACTTCAGGCGGACCCAGAGCCCTTCCGTCCGCGGACGCGTGGTAAAAGTCTTGCGGCCGGCGCCGGAAGGTTCGCTGAAATCGCGCACAAAATCCACGCTCTTGATCTCCGCCAGATCAATCAGCACCACTTTCCCCGCGGGGTTGAGCAGTTCCAGCTTGCCTTCCACGATAAAACGCGGGGCCACGTACCCGCTGAGGGAGTCGCGGCCCATTTTTCTTACGATCACCTTTTTGTGGGTGGAAGGCATGCTTGCAGACTGATTCTCGCACCGATTGCGGAGGCATCAAAGACGCCACCACCGGTTGTACGGCAAAGGGTAGCCAAAGGGTTAACCTTTGTGATATCGTCTAGGGTTTGTGCAGCTTCCTGCGGCGGCCGTCTAAACCTTGTATAACGTGCGACTTACGAAGAATCCAGGAGAGTGGTGGATCTGTCTGGCCCAGGGCCGGGCGGGTCGTGGTGTATTTCTGAGCTGATGGCAGACTTTATCTATTTGATGGAAACGCGGCTTACGCCGGACCAACAGCGTGCTCTTGCGCTGCTGACCGAGGTCGCGCGCGCCCATGAGATGAATATCTTCCTCACCGGAGGCGCGGTCCGCGACATCATCAGCGGCTTCATCATCCGCGATCTCGACTTCTCCGTGCAGGGCAACGCCCTCAAGCTGCAGAAGGATTTTGAAAAAGCCGGCGCGGTAATTGAAGGCACGGACGAGACCACGCGCTCCGTGATGCTTCTGTTGGGGGGCAACGTCCGCGCGGAGGTCACCAGCACCCGTTCGGAACGCTATGACAAGCCGGGCAAGCCGGCGGAGATTACTCCGGGGACCATCTATGACGACATGCGGCGGCGCGACTTCACCGTCAACGCCATGGCCCTGTCCCTCAATCCCGGCTCGCGCGGCTTGCTCACCGATCCCTTCAACGGCGTGGCCGACATTGAAGGCAAAGTGCTGCGCGTGCTGCACAATTACGCGTTTTATGAAGAACCTTCGCGCCTGATCCGGGCCACGCGGCTGTGCGCCCGCTTCCATTGGACGCTGGAAGAACGCACCCAAGCGCGCTATGACGCGGCCAAAGAAAACAACTACATCGAGAACATCTCCGACCGCGCCGTCGGGCATGAAGTTGAGCAACTGGCCCACGAAGAAAATCCGGTTGACGTCCTGAAGGCCCTGGAAAAAGAGGGCTGGCTCAAGGTGCTGGTGCCCCATCTGACCGTGGCCAAAGTGGATTCCTCTGGCCTGGCCCACATGTTCAAGGTCAAGTCGCAGATGCAGGACGTGGGGCTCAATCCCGATGCCGGCGCCATCGTCATGCATTTCCTGACCCGGAAGCTGGGCGACAAAGACGTCTCCGCCATGCAGAAACAGATTCCCAACCGGGGATTCGTGGAACGCTGGCGCAAATTGGACGACGAAGCCAAGGACTTCGCCAAGCGACTGATGGCCAAAGATCTGGCGATGCCGTCGGCGGCGTGGAAGTTCTTCATGACTTGCCGCCCGGACACGCTTTTGTTTACCGCCATCACTTCGCGGCCCGCGGCGGTCGAGCAAAAAATCAAAAGCTTCCTCACCAAATGGCCGCTGGTGCGGCAGAAGCTTCCTTTCCCGGAGATGGCCGAGCTGCGAATCACGCCGGAACATCCGGAGTGGAAGAAGATCCACGACGAAGCGTTCCTGCTGCTGCTGGATGGCAAGCTGCGCTCGCACACGGAGATCGTCAAGTTCCTCACGCCGTATTCGCCGCCGGAGCCTCCGCCGCCACCGCCGCCGCGACGTGGTCGCGGGGCCAAGAAAGAAGTATCCGCCGCTGTGGGCCAGCCCGGCGCGGAACCAGTTCCCGCCGGCCCCAAGAAACGTGGACGCAAACCAAAGAATGCTCTAGCTGCTGCCGCACCGGCGACTGCCGGCCCTGCGATCCCAGCGACTACGCCCGGCAAGCCTGCGCCTGCGGGAAAACCAGGAGTCCCTGTGCCGGCCAAAGCTGCAGCTCCGGCAGGAAAGAAAGAAGCGGCCCCAGCAGCCAAGGCTCCATCCGGAAAGCCGCCTGCCAAGAAGCTAGTAAAGCCCGCGAAGGCTGCCAAAAAGCCAGCCAAGAAGCCCGCCTCAAAGAAGCCGGCAGGTAAGAAGAAGGGGAAGCGGAAGTAAGTCAGCTCGGCAGGGTGATGGTGACTACGCCGCGGCTTCGTTCAACCACAAGCGCACTTTTGCACGAGCCAATACCAGCGCGTCTCCGCGCTAGTCTGTGTGCACTGAGCCGCCCGGCGTCGCCGGCCGAACTTCTTCAGTACAACCCCGCGGTTTTATTTACCAGCGTTTGCATGCGCGCGTCCGCGGGATCAACGAACCGCATTTCCTGCCAGTCGTAGGCAAAGTGTTTGCCGCAATCCAGGCAAACGCAATAGGTGCCGGTAAGGGCGGCAACGCTGGAACGTTCCTGGTCAGGCCGACAGGTCATGATGGGACCGCGTCTCATGTGCCAGCAGCGTACAAACGGGGAGAGCAACATTCTGATCATGTTCACGGGGATACGCCTCTAGTTGTAAGGCAGAGCTCGGTTTCGTCGACTTGGCGTCCAGCAGAGACTTACTTACCAACGATAATGCGAGGGTTTTCTTACTAACTGATTAGAAGGAAGTTAAAAAGCTTAATCATGGCAGGTTATCGGGCTACGGGGCGGGCCGGGATGGTCCAATTTGACGGCCGGTAAATAACGACTAAGAAGTTCCATAAACAAGCCCCTAAGAAACCCCGTTGGAGGAACGCGAGACGATCACCGGTGGACGGGGACGGCGCATCAGGAGTGCCACTTCCACCACGGCATCGATAAAGAAGACCAGAAGGGCGATGGCCGGTCCCAATGCGGCGCCATAGTTGGCAACCTGTCCGGCGGTGAACGTGTGACTGCCGAGTTGCACCGCGCCGTTCAACATGGCGGCGAAGCCGGGATTCGGAACCACGAATTGTCCGGTCAGGAGAAGAAAATAAAACGTGACCACGCCGGTAACGTCAGAAGTCAGCCTGAGTCCCGCACGCAGCCGGGGAAATTGCGGGCGGTACAGGGCGACAAAAGCCGAAGCCGTGCCGAGAGCAACCGCCAGCAGCATGGGGATTTCAAAATGGATCCATGAAGGCGAGAGCCGCACCGCCAGCCCACGAACAAACGCCGGAGCGGGGGAGTGCAAAAAGATGGGCCATCCCACCAGGAACAAACATCCCAGCACAAGCTCAGCCACAGAATTGCCGCGGGGTGGAGCAGATTTTCTGAGAGCCGGCAGTTCCAGAGGATTGAACTTGCCCTGGAACGGGATTTTCCCGCCGGTGAAATACTCAACCAGGGCAAAGATGATGGTGATTTTCCCCACGGCCCCGATCGCACGGATCCAGAAGTCGCCCCAGCCCATTGCCAGTGATTCGAATACCGTGTGCCCGCTCAACATGAATACGACACTCAGCACTACGTGGAAGGCAGCCACCACCAGGAGCGCGAATTCCAGAGTGAGCCAGTAGATCGGAAACAGCTCTGAGCCAATCAGCTGCTGCATGGGCAGGCGGCGGTAGCGCGCGGCGGCCACAATGGGATGGCCGTGCTGCTTGATGATTGCAGCCTGCTCGGCTTCCGTGAGGGAACGGCCCAGTTCTTCGGCCCGGTCTTCCATCTGCGAAAGAATGTTGTCGCCCAGTTCTTTCACAATGTCATTGCGCCGGCGGTCCGGAAGGTATCCGCGCACGGCTTGCAGGTAACGCTCAAGGAGTTCCATGACTAAATGCCTCGCGAAAAATTGGCGCCGTTGCCGGTGGAGGTGCGGAATGCCGTCTTGAAACCGGCCAATTGCTCGCCCGTGTGTTGCGCCAGGGTCCGCGCCGCCACCCGGGCGTCGTGCATGCGCACCATTTGCATCCACAGGAAGACGAGAGACACCAGCAGGAACTGGATAAACGCAGGCGCCAGAAAGTCCCGTGGTTTGAGCGCATGACCAAGGGCCGGCGCCAGCGCCAAAACCGAAAAGTTGGAAACGCCTATGGTCAGGGCCAGAATTTTTCCGTATAGCGACCACATAAACTCATGCCTCCTGCAAAATTTTGTTCAAGGACGCGTTGATGGTTTGCCATTCCTCAAGCAGCTGTCCCAGGATTTCCGCGCCCAGCGGCGACAAACGGTAAAACCGCTTGTTGCGCTTGTTTTCTTCCCGCCACTCGCTCATCAACAGTCCCTGGCTTTCCAGCCGGCGCAGCAGCGGGTAGAGCGTGCCTTCATCAATCGCCAGCCCCAGATCGTCCAGGGCCTTGCGCAGCGTGTAGCCGTAATGCTCTTCCTGCAGCTGCGCCAGGACAGCCAGAATCAGGCAGCCGCGGCGGAGTTCCAACCGCAGGTTTTCGAAGAGTTCGGCAGGTACATTACTGTTCGACATATAGTGTACGACGCATACTGTATTGCACACAGTATAAGTTGTCAAGAGTTTTTGCGCAGGATTTTTGCGGGTTTATTTCAATGACTTACGAGGAATTAGCAGATTTTCTCGGTTTTGCGCATGCTGGTTTGCACATGCTGGTTTGCACATGAAAGAAAGCACCGAAGGCGGGTCGGATAAGGCGGCTACCGCCGGCTGGCGACCAGAGCACTCGACTCGTAAACTCGTTTCATGTAGACCAACGCTGTGCGCCTGCTGGAGACCCTGGGCGTCGCGTACGAACTGCGCGACTACGCGGTTGATCCTGAAGATCTTGCGGCGGAATCCGTGGCGGCCAAGATCGGCATGCCGGCGGAGCAGGTCTTCAAGACGCTGGTAGTGCGCGGCGACCGCCAAGGTGTGTGCTTCGCTGTGGTCCCGGCCAACACTGAACTCGATTTGAAGGCCTTGGCCGCCCTCTCGGGAAATCGCAAAATGGAGATGGTCACGGTGAAAGAGGTGCAGCCGCTCACCGGATACATCCGCGGAGGCGTCACCGTGCTGGGCGCCAAGAAGATGTTTCCCGTCTATGCCGATGAAACCATCCAACTGTGGGACGCCATCTCCGTATCCGCCGGGGTGCGCGGGACGCAGATCATCCTGAAGCCGGAGGATTACCTGCGGGTCACCAACGGCGCCATGGGCGACATCGCCAAAGTAAAGCCAAAGTAACCGAAGCGATGCTCCGCAAGCCCCACATCATTAGGTTCTTTAATCTCGATCTAATCAGCTTGTAAGGGAAATGCCCGAGAATACAGTTGCGGCCCATCCCCGAAAAAGCGGGTCCCGGCACGGCGCCGGGACTCGTCGCAAGGAGCTGTTTCCCCCATGATCGGCGAACCCAACGACCACGTGTGCATCACGCTCATGCATGAAATGCAGAGCTTTGTAAGGCAAGCCCTGGAGCGTCCTGAAGTGATGGCGGAAGTTCGCAACCTGGCGGGCCCCCAGAAAAGCTCCGCCAAAAATGCGACCACCGGCAACGAAAGCATCATCCGGGCGTTCGAGCTGCTGGCCCCGGGACTGCTGGTGGACTTTCTGGAAGCCAACCGCGAAATCCTGAACCGCTACGCCCTGCGCATATGGGCGGCCGAGCGCGCCGGTCTTCTGGAAGTACGGGCGAATTTGAGCTTCAAGGGCGAATTGAAAATGCCGAGCGAGCGGTAGGCGAGGGCTTTTCCGAGTGGATGAGTGCGGACCAGGCTCTGCTATTTCCGCGGAACCGTCCCCAATTCTTTGATCACGCATTCTCTGTCATTTGCGCGAGATCCGGAATCCCCATACAACATCTTCCTTGACCTGGGGACCGCTTCCGTTCAATAATTGAACATGTTCAAGTATTTGAATTCTAAGTTCACGCAGAACGCAACTCTGTTTGCTCTGCTGCTTGTGTGGATTGTTTCGTTCTTCCTGCCAGCGCTTGAGGATAACGGACCTTGGTTTGGGTATCGAGCTGCCTATGGTTCTATGGTCCTCTTTGTGGGTATGGTCCTGGCGCTTTTCCGAGGGGCCTTTGGGGACGTAGAGGCGGTCCCACTGTTCTACGGATTACTCTGGATTGCCAACGTCTTTATGCTGGCGTCACCCTGGATGCTGCGTCGCAGCCGCCGCGGTCAGGGACAGGTCTGCATCGCTCTGCTGACGGTTTGGGATGTCCTGATCCTTGCCACGCTTTGGGTACTGCCGGCTAAAGCAGCCAAGCCACTGGAACGTAGTCCGTTTCTGGTTGGTTACTTCGTTTGGCAGACCTCAGTGCTGGGTATGACCGCTTACCTGTGGCTGGTGCGCCAGCAAGCAAAAAGACTGGCTATGGCTCCCTTGCAAGACGGAAGTGTCAGCCGTGAGACGACTTGATTTTCACCGCTTCACCGGCGATGGCGGACCCGGCTTCCAGAGCCAGGAAGCGGACTTTTCCGTCGGCGACTGTGCGTCCAGCGCTGTCCGTCACGGTGGCGGTCCAGACCTGCGTTCTGCGTCCCCGCATCAGCGGCTTCGCCGTGGCGCGCAGTTTTCCTTCACGTACCGCATGAAGAAACGACGTGTGGTTCTCCAGACCGACGGTGGTCTGCTGGTGCCTCCGCGCCCACAGCGCTGCTCCGACCGACGCGACGGTCTCAATCACTCCTGAGTAGGCGCCACCATGGACAATGCCGTAGGCCTGGCGGTGGTGCGGGCCTATCTCCAGCTCGGCGACAACTTCGTCGGCGGTGGCACGGATGAAATGGATCCCCATGGCGGCGTTCCATCCGCTCTGACGGGCGTTGAGCGCGGCGGAGAAGTCGCCGTCTTCGTTCTGGGCGGTGAACAGGTCGTGCAACGCAGCAGGGTCGGTGTGGTCAGGCATGTGAGTGAAAGTAAACGGAGGCAGGGAAGAAGGCAAGTGCGGCCCACATTCGCGAAGAAAAGTGCCTATTTTCCACAGACTCAAGCTGATGTCCACAGCCTGCTTGTAGCCCGCCCCAATATAATGATCGCTTAGGCCCCCATGTCTGAATTCGTCCATCTCCACCTGCATACCGATTACTCGCTGCTCGACGGCGCTTGCGGCGTTGACGGTCTCATCAAGCGCGTGACTGAGCTTGGCCAGACCGCCGTCGCCATGACCGACCACGGCAACATCTACGGCACAGTGGAGTTCGTTACAGCGGCGGAGCAGGCGAAGATCAAGCCCATCGTGGGATGCGAGCTGTACATCTGCAAGAAAGACGACCATCGCGCCGCGCCGGAAGGCGACACTTACAACCACCTGCTCGTGCTGGCAGAAAACGAAGAAGGCTACCAGAACCTGATCAAGATCACCTCGGAAGCCAGCCTGCACGGCTTCTATTACAAGCCGCGGATCAGCAAGAATTTTCTGCGTGAGCACAGCAAGGGGTTGATCGGGCTGAGCGGTTGCCTGGCCGGCGAAGTCTGCGAGAACCTGCTGGCCGGCCAATATGACGCGGCCAAGAAGACGGCCCTGGAGTATCAGGACATCTTCGGCAAGGGCAACTACTTTATCGAGATCCAGGACCAAGGCCTGAAGGAAGAGCACAGGATCCATCCTGACTTGTATCGCATGGAAAAAGAGCTGGGCATCCCCATGGTGGCGACCAATGACAGCCACTATCTCTGCGAAGATGACGCCCACGCGCAAGACGTGCTGGTGTGCGTGCAGACCGGCAAGAGCATACACGACACCGCCCGCCTGAAGTTTGAGGGCGACCAGTTCTTTGTGAAGTCGGCGGGCGAGATGGCCCGGGTGTTCAATACCCGCGAAGACGTGCTCAAGCGCACGCTGGAGATCGCCGAGCGCTGCAACTTCAAGCTGAACAAGATCAAGAATCCGTTCCCCGAATTTACCGTGCCCGCCGGCTACACCCTGGACAGCTACTTTGACCACATCGCGCGGCAAGGTTTTGCCCGGCGCTGGGAGAACTTGTCGTCGCTGTCGGCTGCGGGGCGGCTCAAGAAGTCGCGCGCCGAATACGAAGAACGCCTGGCGCGGGAGATCGCCATCATCCAGCAGATGAAGTTCTCCGGATACTTCCTGATTGTTTGGGACTTCATACGCTACGCGCGCGAGCACTCCATCCCCGTGGGACCGGGGCGCGGATCCGCGGCCGGCGCGTTGGTGGCGTACGCGATGGGCATCACCGACATTGATCCTCTGCAGAACGAGCTGCTGTTTGAGCGCTTCCTGAACCCGGAGCGCGTGTCGCTGCCGGATATTGACATTGATTTCTGCATGAACCGCCGCGGAGAGGTCATCAACTACGTCACCGAGAAATACGGCCGCGACAACGTGGCCCAGATCATCACCTTCGGCACTATGGCGGCCAAAGCGGCCATCAAGGACGTGGGACGGGCCATGGACATTCCGTACACGGACGTGGACCGCATCGCCAAGATGGTGCCCAGCACGCTGAACATCACCATCAAGCAGGCCCTTGAAGATTCGCCGCCGCTGCAGCAGGCATATGACAATGAGTCGCAAATCAAAGAGCTGATTGATACCGCGCTGAAGCTGGAAGGCCTGGTGCGCAACTCCGGCGTGCACGCCGCCGGCGTGGTGATCTCGCCCAAGCCGTTGACCGAACTGGTTCCGCTGCACAAAACGAAAAACGACGAAATTGTGACCGCCTATGACATGAAGGCGGTCGAGAAGATGGGCCTGCTGAAGATGGACTTTCTGGGGCTCACCACATTGACCATCGTGGACGACGCGCTGAAGCTGATCGCCCAGCGCGGCCAGGCCGTGGACATGGAAAAGATTCCGCTGGACGACGCGGCTACGTATGAAAAAGTTTTTCATACGGGATTGACCTCCGGCATCTTTCAATTTGAATCCGGCGGCATGACGGACGTGCTGCGCCGCTACAAGCCCAACGCGGTGGAAGACCTGACGGCGTTGAACGCGCTCTACCGTCCGGGGCCGATCCAGGGCGGCATGATTGATGACTTCATCGAACGCAAGTGGGGTCGGCGCAAAGTTGAGTACGAACTCCCCGAACTGGAGCCGATCCTGAAAGAGACCCTGGGCGTGATCGTCTATCAGGAACAGGTCATGCAGATCGCCAACACGCTGGCCGGCTACTCGCTGGGTGAAGCCGACCTGCTGCGCCGGGCCATGGGCAAAAAAGACGCGGCCATCATGGTTGAGCAGCGGGCGCGGTTTGTGAACGGCGCGGTGGAACGCAAGTTCCCGCAGAGAAAGATCGAGAAGATTTTTGACCTGATGGCTGAATTTGCCGGCTACGGCTTCAACAAGTCGCACTCGGCGGCCTACGCGCTGCTGGCCTACCACACGGCTTATCTCAAGACGCACCACCCGGTGGAGTTCATGGCCGCGCTGCTGACGTCGCAAACCGGCAACACCGACAACGTGGTCAAGTACATCAACGAGTGCCGCGAGATGGGCATTCCCGTGGAGCCGCCTGACATCAACGTGAGCGACGCGTTCTTCACGCCGCATGAAAACGCCATCCGCTTCGGCCTGGCCGCGGTGAAGAACGTGGGACGCAACGCGATTGAGTCCATCGTGGCCGCGCGCAAAGAGCTGGGGCGTTTCTCGTCCATCTATGAGTTCTGCGAGAAGGTTGATCTTCGTCTCCTCAACCGGCGAGTGATTGAGTCGCTGATCAAGGCCGGCGCCATGGACGCGTTCGGCTATCGCGCGCAGGTCATGGCCGTCCTGGACAAAGCCATGGAGCGCGCGCAGAAAACTCAGCGTGACGCGGAGATGGGCCAGCACGGGCTGTTCGGCGTTTTTGCCCAAGACGCGCAGGCCAATGGCAACGCGGACACCCTGCCTAGCGTGCCGGAGTGGGAAGAGCACCAGCGTCTGGCCAACGAAAAAGAAGTTCTGGGCTTCTTTATCACCGGGCACCCGCTGGACAAATATCGCGACAAGCTGCTGGACTTCCACGCGCTCACCGCCGAAGCAATTTCTGAGATGACCAGCGGCACCGGCCGCGACGAAATCACCACTGCCGGGGTGATCAGCTCAGTGCGGGTGATGAAGTCGCGCAAGGGCGACCTCTACGCCAACGCCATGATGGAAGACATGACCGGCGCGGTGGAAGCCATTGTCTTCCCGGAAGCGTATAAGCGGTTGCAGAACATCCTGAAGCAGGAAATTCCCATGCTGGTGCGGGCCAGCGTGCGGGTGGAAGAAGGCGCCAATCCCAAGATCGCCATCAGCCAGTTGACGCCTTTGGAAGAAGCCAAGCCGGTGCTGCCCCGGTCCATCCGCATTCACGTTGCCCTGGACGCGGCCACCCCGGCCACGGTGGACGCGCTCCATTCCATCTGCCGCGAGCGCCGTGGCGACGCCCGGGTGTTGTTTGACTTGGAACGTGGCGGCGACTTCATGGCTGTGATGGAGGCTGACGGCTATAATGTTTGTCCAGACCGGTCTTTCATCGCCCGCGTGGAAGAGTTGTGCGGGCGCGGAGCGGTCAGGATTGTGGATTAGCACGGAGCCATTTTGGACCCAGCCGTAAAAGCGCAGCGCCAGCTAGAGACCATTGAAGAGCAGATTGCCGAGCTTGAAGCCAAAGCCGGCGCTGATCAAGCGGCGCGCCAGCAGCTTAAACATCTCCAGCAGCAGATAGACCTTCTGCGCGAGCAGATCCGCCACCACGTAAACGCCTGGCGCAAGACGGAACTGGCGCGACACAACCAGCGCCCGTTCACCATGGACTACGTGGACCGCATTTTCAGCGACTGGGCTGAGGTCCACGGCGACCGCGTTTTCGGCGACGATCCGGCCATCGTTTGCGGCATGGCCCGCTACCACGGCGAAGAGGTCATGATCATCGGCCACCAGAAAGGCCGTGACACCAAGGCGCGCGTGTATCGCAACTTTGGCCAGGCCAATCCGGAAGGCTATCGCAAAGCGCTGCGCTGCATGAAGACGGCGGAAAAATTCGGCCGGCCGGTGTTTACCTTTGTGGACACGCAAGGCGCCTATCCGGGGCTGGGCGCGGAAGAGCGCGGCCAGGCGGAAGCCATTGCCCGCAACCTGAGGGAGATGGCGCGGCTTCGCGTGCCCATCATCACTACCATCATCGGCGAAGGCGGCAGCGGCGGCGCGCTGGCCATTGCCGTGGCTGATCGGGTGTTCATGCAGGAAAACTCGGTGTATTCGGTAATCTCGCCCGAGGGTTGTGCCTCCATCATGTGGCGCGACGCAGCCAAGAAAGAGGTTGCCGCGCAGGCGCTGCGCATCACCGCGCCGGACCTGCTGGAAATGAAAATCATTGACGACATTATTCCTGAGCCCCCTGGCGGTGCCCATCAGGACTACGATGGCGCGGCCGCCATGGTGGATGAAGTTCTGCAGCGGCATTTCAACGACCTGAGAAAGCTGCCGGTGCAGCAACTGGTGGACAGCCGCTATGACAAATTCCGCAAGATGGCCCAGTTCTTCACGGAATAACACGCCCTTGCCCGCAAACACCCAAAACATGGACACTGCCTCATCGGCCGCCAGCCTCATGGACAACGCCGCGGAGGTCATTGCCCAGCATATCGTTGTCCATGCGCCGTGCCGGGTGGACTTGGCCGGTGGAACCATGGACATATGGCCGTTGTACCTTTTTCATCCCGGAGCGGTGACAGTGAATTTTGCCGTGAGTGTGCTCACGCGATGCCGCATCCGCCGGCTGCCGGGGAAGCAGATCAAGATGGTGTCGCTGGACACCGGACGCCGCGAAGAGTTTGCCGGCCTGGACCAGGTCTACGCGTCGAAAAAGTTCAAGCATCCGCTGGCTGGCTATCTCACCCGGTTCTTTGCGCCGGAAGGAGGCTTTGAGCTGGAAACCAACTCAGAGTCGCCGGCGGGCGCGGGGATCTCCGGCTCGTCGGCGCTGATGATTGCCACCACGGCGGCGCTGGCGCGGCTGACCGGCAGGGAACTGGGCAAGGAAGAGATTCGGGTGATCGCGCAGAACGTTGAAGCGCAACTGATCAGGGTCCCCACCGGATGCCAGGACTATTATCCAGCGCTGTACGGCGGGGTGAGCGCCATCCATCTGCGGCCGGACGGCATTCGTCATGAAGCCGTGGCCGTGGACGCCGAAGAGCTCGACCGACGCTTTGTACTGGCTTATACCGGCGCGCCGCGCAAGTCAGGGATCAATAACTGGGAAGTCTTTAAGTCGCATATCAATGGCGACAGGAAGATTTTCAGCAACTTTGAACGCATTGGCGAAATCGCCCGGGCCATGCATGCGGCGGTGGCGGCAGCCGATTGGACCGCCGTCGCCCGCCTGCTGCGGGAAGAGTGGAAGCTGCGCAAGACCAACTCGCCCAGAATCACCACTCCGCTTATCGAAAAGCTGATCCAGGCAGCGACCAAGCAGGGTGCGTGGTCTTTCTCACCGAACCCGGCGCGAAGCAGCGGGTCGCCGATGCTATCCGCCAGCAGGGTGGAGAAGTTTTGCCGGCCACGGTGGCGCGACAGGGACTGACCGTAGATTGATTGACCCATAAGTGGTTTAGCCGTCGCGGCGGGTAACCCTGGGGGGCTGGAACACGTCTACTACGGTACAGCCCGCGATTGCCCTATCGGGTCATAATGTCAGTTGAAATGCGTCTAATTTGGATGGACAATAGGTTAAATACAGCTGGAAGGGTATCCTCCATGCTCCGCCGAGCCGTTTTCTTACTTGCCGTGGGTTTAGTAGTCCGCAGTATGGCTGCCGGGCAGGAACCTCAATCCGCCCCGCCTAAGGCACCCGCGCCCGACCCGAACGTGCTCATTCTGAAACCGCCGGAGCCTCCGCCCAACCAGCCGCAGTTCAAGGCCCAACTCACCGCGATGGAGTTGCGCGGACGCAAGGCCCTTTCATCAGGCACCAAGCTGCAGCTTATTCAGTTGATGGAAGCCGAGTTCGTCCACGTGCGCAAGTATTTTCCCCTTGGCGACAAGAGCATTGTGATCACCTCGGACGGCGAGGTGAAGCCCACCGATGCCAACCTCTTCCAGCGGATGCAGAGCGTGGGCGCGGCCGCCAAGCTGGGCGACAAAGTCCAGATCACCAACATCTTCTTCCGCGAGAAGACGGTCTACGTGGAGATCAATGGCGGTCCCAAGAAGAAATCCAAGTGGTATGACCATATCAGCCTGGGTATGGGCGGTCCGGGCGGGATGACGCCCACCACCGATCCCAATCAGGCCCAGCCCACGGGCGCCGCGTTCACCCTGGAATTCAAGAACTTTGTTCCCGAAATGACCGCTGAAGAACTGAAAGCGCTGCTCAGCCCGGTGATGGATTTTTCCATCAAGACCGCTGCCCAGGTCTATGTAGAGAGCCTGCCTCCGAAAGTCCAGGAGGCCGTCAAAGCCCACCAGGTTCTAGTCGGGATGAACAGGGAAATGGTGGTGATGGCCAAGGACCGCGCGCCGCAGAAGATCCGCGAGAAGGACGATAAAGGTAAAGATTACGAAGAATGGATTTACGGTATGCCGCCGCAGGATGTAATCTTCGTCCGCTTTGTCGGCGATGAAGTGGTCCAGGTCAAGACGGCCAAGATGGGCGGAGAAATCCTGGTCAAGACAGAAAAAGAAGTAGATGTCAAAGACGGCGTGACCACGCTGGCGGCGCTGAAGGCCAGCGACTCTCCGCAAGACAAAGCGAAAGAAGGTCCAGAGCCCAAGCAACTCTCCCACCGGCCCACTCTCAAGCGTGAGGGCGAAGGCGCCGATCCCGCAGTCCGGCAGGCCCCGCCCAGTAGCGCGCAGAGCACCCAGCCGTCGCATCCGGACGAACCGGAGTGGGGCACCACCAAACCCGTCCCGCCACAGCCTCCGGCGGACCCCAAGAAGCAACCGCAGTAGGTAGGGCTGACGCGGAGCCGCCGCGCGGTTTACACTGGATATGTGAAGATTGCTCTCGGGCAGATCAACCCCACCATCGGCGATTTCAGCGGCAATTCAAAAAAGATCGTGGAATTTGCGCGTCAGGCGTACGCCCGCGGAGCGTCCCTGGCGCTGTTCCCAGAACTTGCCGTCTGCGGCTATCCTCCGCGCGACCTCCTGGAGAAACCGGCCTTTGTGGCGCGCAGCCAGCAAACCCTCTGTGAGATCGCCAAAGCCGTCCCGGAGATCACCGTGGTGTGCGGCTTTGTCTCCCCCGCCAAGGTGGAAACCGGAAGACGGGTGATGAACTCTGCGGCGCTGCTTAGCGGCGGGCAAGTGCAGTTTGTGCAGTCGAAGCGGCTCCTGCCCACGTACGACGTTTTTGACGAAACGCGCTACTTTGATGCCGCGACAGCGCAAACCGTCTATCCCTTTGACGGCAAGCAACTGGCGCTCACCATTTGCGAAGACGCCTGGAATGACAAACACTTCTGGCATCGCCGGCTGTACAGCGTTGATCCTGTGGATGAACTGCTGAAAGCCGGGGCCAATATAGTCCTGAACATTTCGGCGTCGCCATTCCACATGGGCAAGCGCGAGTTGCGCCGCAAGATGCTGGAAACTATTGCCCGCAATGACAAAGTCCCGGTGGTGTTCGTGAACCAGGTGGGCGGCAATGACAGCCTGGTGTTTGACGGCTCCAGCCACGTGATTGCCCCGGACGGCCGTATTGTGGCCCAGGCCAAATCGTTTGAAGAAGACCTGATCGTCTTTGATACGGAAACCATGCAGGGCGACATGCACCCGCAGATTGAGGGCGACGAAGCCAGCGCGTACGCCGCCTTGGTGCTGGGCACGCGGGACTACGTGCGCAAATGCGGGTTCCGTAAGGTAGTCGTTGGGCTGAGCGGAGGCATTGACTCCGCGCTTACCGCGGCCATTGCCGTGGACGCCGTGGGCGCCGAAAACGTCTCCGGTATCGGCATGCCCAGCCAGTATTCGTCCGAGGGCAGCGTGCGCGACGCGCGCGAACTGGCTGCCAATTTGAAGATCCGCTTTGAGCTGGTGCCCATCGGCGGCGTGTTTGATGCGTATCGCAAAGCCCTGGCGCCGGTTTTTGCCGGCATGCCGGAGGACGTGGCCGAAGAAAACATTCAGGCGCGCATCCGCGGCAATATTGTCATGGCTTTTTCCAACAAGTTTGGCGCGCTGGTGCTTACCACCGGCAACAAGAGCGAACTGGGAGTGGGCTACTGCACGCTGTACGGGGACATGGTCGGCGGCCTGGCTGTAATTTCTGACGTGCCCAAGACCATGGTCTATCGCCTCAGCCATTATGTGAACTCGCTCCGGCCGGTGATCCCGCAATCCACTCTGGACAAGCCGCCGTCGGCGGAGCTGCGTCCCGGCCAGCTGGACAGCGATTCGCTGCCGCCGTATGAAATCCTGGACAACATTCTTGAGGACTACATTGAGGACTACCGCACCGCTGAACAGATCGCGCAGGAGCGCGGATACGACCTCAAGCTGGTGCGCGACGTGGTGCGGATGATCGAGCGCAGCGAATACAAACGCCAGCAGGCCGCTCCCGGCATCAAGATCACTCCTAAGGCTTTTGGATTTGGACGCAGGTTCCCCATCGCACAGAAATCGGAGATCTGACAGATGAGACATCCACTGTGGTGCGCTGTCGTTTTCATTATCATGGCGTTGCCGTTGCTGGCCGCCGGCCAGCAAGCGAGTGCGCCCAAGCAGCCGGCCTCGTCGGCGAAGAAGACCAGTCACGCCACTTCGGCGAAAAGACAAGCGGCAAGATCGGCCAAGAGCGCCGAACCCAAATTGCTGACGAAGGCGGAAGTGGACGCAGTCTTCCAGCGCATGTACGGGTACGATCCTTCCATCCAGTGGAAGGTAGCGTTGATCCGGAAATCCGCCGTCCCCGGAATGACGGAAGTGTTCTTGAAGTTGAAAGACGACTTCCAGCACCTCTACATCACCGCGGACGGCCGCTACGCGATCAATGGCGACATGATGCCCTTTGGTCCCGACCCCTTTGCCGAATTCAGACGCAAACTGCAGGCCGCCAACGGCATTGCGCGCGGACCGGCCAATCCCGCCGTAGTGATGGTGGAGTTCGGCGATCTGCAGTGTCCGAATTGCAAAGACGCCCAGCCGGCCATGGAGAAGCTTGCGGCTGATTTTCCGCAAATGAAGATCATCTTCCAGCAATATCCTCTTCCGGCCCATCTCTGGGCGATGAAAGCGGCGTTGTTTGTTGACTGCGCCGGGCGCGCGGACGCGAGCGCTGCGTGGAAATACATTGCCGCCATCTATGAAAACCAGGGCGGCATCGCGCTGGCCACGGCTGACGAGAAACTCAAAGAGCTGGCCACCGCGTCCGGGCTGGATGCGGCCAAGATTTCCTCCTGCGCGGCGTCGCCCGCCACGGAAGCTCGGGTGAAGGAGTCCATCGCTCTGGGCGATTCCATAGGACTGCCGGGAACGCCCTCCATCTATGTGAATGGGCGCCTGCTCGATGGCGTTGTGGGCATTCCTTATGAGCAGGTGAAAGCAGTCGTTCAGTATGAGATTGACCATGCGGGGAAGTGAACCTCCACAGAAACGGAAACGGGGAATGAAGACCAAACTTAGTTCAGTCGCACTACTTCTTGTGATGGCCATAGCAGTCCTGGGTCAATCGGTCATGCTGGCGCAAGCGCCGGCAGCAAAACCTGCTGGCGCCCAAACGTCCGGCGCCCAAGCGGCCAGCGCCAAGCCAGCGGCCGAGAAACCTGCAGCTAAGCCCGCCGCGCACCCAGCCCAGTCCTCGGCGCCGCCTCCCGTGCTGTTGCCGCGCAAAGAGCAAATAGATGCGGCGATGCAGCGCACGCTGGGCTACGATCCCAACCTCACATGGACCATCGTGGATATTCGTCCTTCCACGCTTCCTGGGCTGGTGGACGTGTTGCTTTCCATCAACAAGCAGGCGATCCAGCATATTTACCTTGCTCCGGGCAGCCAGGAGGCGATTATCGGCGAGCGCATTCCGTTCGGCACGGACCCTTTTGCGACGACGCGGGCAAAGCTGAAAGCCTCTGACGGTCCCACCATGGGAGCGAAAACGCCGGTGATGGAGATTGTGGAGTTCAGTGACCTGGAATGCCCGCACTGCAAAACTGCCGCGCCGATTGTGGAGAAGCTGGCCGCGGATTTCCCGCAGGTCCGCGTCACTTTCCAGCAGTTTCCGCTGCCCGCGTCGCTGCATCCCTGGGCGATGAAGGCCGCTTTGTATGCCGACTGCGCCGGCAATGCCAACCCGGCTGCCTTTTGGAAATACATTGACGCCATCTTTGAAAACCAAGGCGGAATCGCGCTGGCCACCGCCGACGAAAAACTCAAGGAGCTGGCCACCGCCGCCGGCCTGGACGCCGGCAAACTGGCGACGTGCGCCGAATCCAAGGAAGCCCAAGCGCGGGTGCAGAAGTCGCTGGACTTGGGAACGTCGCTGGAGGTGACGTCCACGCCCACGGTGTTTATCAACGGACGCAGAGTGCAGGCCATCGGCAATATTCCTTACGACCAGCTGAAACTGCTGATGCAGTTTGAGATTGACCATGCAGGGAAGTAGGGCGGCTGGCGGAGTCTCGATAGCTTGAGTAGCTTTGGGGCGCACGCTAGACTAAAGGCTGACAATTGCAAGCCAGACTGGAGACCCGATTCCATGAGGCTATCTATCCGCCATCTTAGTTGCGTATTAGTTCTAAGTTCTACCTTGGCTTTCGCTGTGCAGACCGGCACTCCTGGTTTCCAGCCCAACGCCTTTCCCCTGGACTGTGGCACCACCATGGTCGGCGGGCTAGTGAGAAGCCGGACGCTGACCATCACCAATCCCGGCACGGCCACGCTCAACATTACCAGCGCCACGCTTTCGGGTTCCGAGTTCTTCTTCAGTCCGGTATCCATTCCTCTGCCCACAACGGTACCGCCAGGCGGTACCACGCAGCCGTTCATCATCCTCTTCAACCCGGCGGGTCCGGGCGCGCGCTCCGGGCAGATGGTGGTGCAGGACGATGCTCCGGGAAGCCCGCACACCATCGGGCTGGTTGGATTCGGGGTGACGGTTGCTCCCGGCGACTTTGCCATCCTGGCGCCGAACAACATTCCGATATCGCAAAGCCTTCCCGCCGGAGGCACCGCCAAGTTTGATCTGGTGGCTACCGGAGGCCCCAACAACATCACGCTGGCGTGCAGCGGCGCGCCCAAAGGCGCGGTCTGCACGGTACAAGCTGGGGTAGGTCTGGCGGTTGCTTCCGTCAATGGCAGTGACTCCACAGAGCCGGTCCCTGTCACCGTTACCACCACGGGATTCACCGCAGGGCTGCGTGACCCGCACCCCGGCCTCTGGTGGACGCTCACGGCAGCCGTCGGCCTGGTCCTGATGGCAGGCCGTAAGCACGGAATCCGCATGGCCATGCTGACGTTCTGTACAGCCGCGATGCTGGCTGGAATCGCCACCTGCGGCAGCGGGAGCGGCAGTTCCGGAACAACACCCGCGGGAACCTACACACTTGTCCTGACGGCCACGGGCAACGGCGGAATCGTCCACCAGGTGCCGATGACGCTGAACGTGCGTCCACCGGGGACACCGTAAACCTGTTGATTCACCGCCTAACGCTGATTAACGCTGATCACGCTGATCGGAAAGCACGAACGATTCCCCGATCACGCGCGATGTCGCGCGATGTCGCGCGATTCCGGCGATCTCTTCTTAGTGGCTCAGCGTCCAGATGGCGTTGCGGCCTTTGTCGTGGAAAGGTTTGCGGATCACGTGCGGCGTGACCACGATCAGGATCTCGGTGTGGGTGCGTTCCCATTGGTTGGTGTTGAGCACGGTGCGCACGAGCGGCAACTGGCTGATGCCGGGATAGCCCTGGGTGGAGCGGGTCTCCTGGTCGGTCAGCAGGCCGGCGACCACGGACGGCTCGCCGTCGCGTGCGGTGATATTGCCTTTGTATGAGCGGGTGGTGAGTTCCGGAACGTTGTTCAGGCTCACCGTCCCCAGGCCCTGGATTTCAAAATCAATGTCCAGGCGAACGTTGCCGTCGGAGTGGTAGTGCGGCGTGGTCTTCAGCGTGAGCCCCAGGTCCGTGTACGTGAATGACGGCGTGGACGCCACCTGCACCTGGCCCTTTTGGCTGACGGCGATGGCATTGAACGAGCTGGTCAGGATAGGAAACTTGGTGCCGATACGGAAGGTTACAGCTTCGCCGTCCATGGCGCGCAGGGTGACGTGTTCCAGGTTGGTGGCGGTGGAATTGTTGTACACCGCCTTGGCGCTGACGCCGGGAAAGCTGAGGCCCGTGAGTCCAAACAGCCCCTTGCCGAAGAACACAAAGGGCGCCAGCAGCGGCGAGCCCTGCAGGTTGGCGAGCGAGCTGGGAGAGATCTTGCTGGGATCAATGGTCCCCGTGCTGGTGAGCTGGTCAATCACCGGCTGGGCGTCCGATCCTAGCACGCGCCGGATCTCAGAAGGAATGTTGAACACCTGGAAGCTGGTGGGCAGATTCATGCCGAACTGGCGCAGCTTGTCGGTATCGAACTCATATTCGGTCACGTCCAGCATGATTTCCGGTTTGGCGTCCATCAGGTTGTCGAGCAGGCTGGCGGCGGCTTCCACGTCTTCCCGCGGGCCGCGCAGGGTGATGGTGTCTTTGCTGGGCTGGAGGGACACGAATTTGATCTCAAAAACCGTGCGCAGCATGTTGACCAGGTCGGTGAGTTCGGTGGCGGAGACTCCGCCGCCCACGTAGAACGTGCGTACCACCAGGCGTTCGTAGTTCTTGCGCATGTCCAGGCTGTCAGTGGCCACCATCACTTCACGCGCGGCTACCGGCGCCCAGAAAGTTTTGGTCATGCGCCCGGTAATGGTCATGGCGGTGTAGAAATCAACGTTGTCCAGGTCCACGCGCAGGACGCGGGCGCTCATCTCGGGATCGAATGTCACGAAGACATCAAACGCCTTGCCGATTTGCGTGTAGACGGCGCGCGTGTCGCCCTGAATGTGGATGCTTCGTTTGGCCGGGTTCGGCAGGAGATTGATGTTTTCCACCGAAGCCAGCAGTTGCAGCACGTGGTCTTTCTCCGGGTTGACTGGCGGCATCACGTCACGCAAGCGCTGCTTCAGGTATTGGTTGTCCGGGTCCATGGAAATGGCCTGGCTGAAGACCGAGATGGCGGCTTCGGTATCGCCGGCTTCGGCCAGGCGGTTGCCGCGCTCCAGGTACTGGCCAACAATCTGCTGGCGCAACATCTCACGCATAGTCAGGTATTCGCCGTTGCTGGGGACCAACTCCGACGCGCGCGACGCAGCCAGCAACGCCTTGTCCAGATCGCCGGCCTTTTGCAACTCCTGGGCGCGCTTAAACTCCTGCTCGGCGGCCTTGCGGTCTTTCTTGGATCCGCCTGAGTTGTCCTTGGCCGCAGCCTGGCAGACCAGGCCGGCAAGGCACAGCAATAGCATCAGGATGGATGTCCGTAACCGCATAAGGGAAGTTTCATTCTACCTTCATATGGAACGATCTCTTGCGGGAATGTTGCAGGCGATTACTGAAGTTTGAGATTAGCAAGTTTAAGAAACAGAAGTGCTTTCCGACGAGTCAGACGATTGTCCGCCCCGCCTGTGAGCAGCGCGAAGGCTGTAAGTGGCTGTGAATGAAACGGTTATCGGCGACTTCTGAGACGGTGCGGAGCGCAGAAAAAAGTCAGAGCGGTAAGGCTCTGGCTCGCACTCGGACTTAGAGAGTAAAGAGAGAGGATGTCAGCGGACGATCTTCTTGTCCATCTTGTCCAGGGCGACCGGCTTTTCGCTGCGAACGGGACGCCGGCCCATGTCGCGAAACTGCCTTACGTCGAGCTTGAGTTCGGCAATAGTGCGGCTCAGCGTGTTGCGATGCATGCCCAGTTCGCGCGCGGCCTTGCACTGATTGCCTTTGTTCTGCTGGAGCACATTCATGATGAAGCGCTTTTTGAATTCGCGTACGGCTTCAGAGTACAGAATACCGCTGGTATACATCTGTGCCACGAGTGCTTCAAGCTGGTCCTTCACATGCGCCTCGCTTTCCTCTTGCTGGAATGTGTCACTCACTTGTTTTCTTTGTTGTCCCCGGTCCTGGATTACCACGCAGCTTGCTCCAGCCGTCATGAAATTTCTGGCGAATCTCCGCGGGCGCCAGCCAGCTTGCGCCGCCTCCGGCCACCAGAAAATAATTTGCCAAATGCGATCCGGCCAGCTCCTTGGAATCCGGAGCAAAAGCCGTAATCGCCAGCAGTCCAGCGGTCACAATCACTAATCCGCGCAGAAATCCGAACGCTGCTCCCAATGCGCGGTCCACCCAGCGGAGCCCAACTTCCCGGACCATCCAGCGGACGATCCTGGCGATGGCCCCGCCCAGCAGCACCACCGCAACAAAGATGGTGAGAAATCCTGCCAGGTCCGCGAATGCCTGCGACTTCACATACGGCAGGAACCACGGAGCAATACGCCCGTACCCCCACGCCGCTGCCAGGTAACCTGCAATGGCCCCTGCCAGCGAAATCACTTCAAAGAAAAATCCCTGCGCTGCGGCCAGCAACGCCGATCCCAGCGTGATCAGCACAATCAGCCAGTCCAGCCCGTTCATGCCGGCCTGATCATTTCACCCTGCAGGTAAATCCCGTCCTGCAAGCACGGTGTACGCCTGTATGTACTTCTCACTGGTCTTGCGCGCCACATCTTCCGGCAGAGACGGAGCAGGGGGTTGCTTGTTCCAACGGATAGCTTCCAAATAGTCGCGAACATACTGCTTGTCATACGACTCCTGCGCCCGGCCCGGCTGATATTTTTCCGCCGGCCAGAAGCGCGACGAGTCCGGCGTGAGCACTTCGTCGGCCAGCACCAGGCCCTGCGCTGTATGGCCGAACTCAAACTTGGTGTCGGCGATGATGATGCCTCGGGCCAACGCGTAAGCCGCCGCTTTTTTGTAAATCCCCAGCGTGAGATCGCGAAGCTGCTCGGCCAGCTCTTTCCCCGTGCGCTTGACCATTTCTTCGAACGAAATGTTTTCGTCATGGCCGCTCTGCGCTTTGCTGGCCGGAGTAAAGATCGGCTCCGGCAGCTTGTCAGACTCTTTCAGTCCCGGCGGCAGCTTGATGCCGCACACCGCGCCGGTCTGCTGATATTCCTTCCAGCCGGAACCGGAAAGATATCCGCGGGCCACGCATTCAATGTCCACCATGTTCGCCTTCGCCACCAGCATGGAGCGTCCGCGAAGCTGCGCTGCATATTTCTGCGCCCCCGGCGGATAATCTTCGACGCGCGCGCTGATCAAGTGGTTGCTGACCGTGTCTTTCAGGAAGTCAAACCAGAACAGCGAGAGCTGCGTGAGCACCCGGCCTTTTTCCGGGATCCCACTACCAAGAACGTAATCGAACGCGGAAATCCGGTCGGTGGCGACCAGCAATAATTGTCCATCCAGGCTGTACAGGTCCCGTACCTTGCCCCGGGCGTGCAGGGTGAGATCGGGAAAATCAGTTTGCAGCAGTATGCGGCTTAAGGTTGCAGGGCTTGTCATGGCAGCAGTTCGCAGGCGAGGCGCTATTCTAGCTCCTCAAGTTTTTTTGTCAACCACTTGCGGAGGTGGTCAACCGGCGCGCGCGCCGGATTCCCGGCGAAATAATTTCAGGAAAAATAAAAAGCTGTGAAACCCGCATGAGCAGCGGTTTCCACAGCATTGCATTTCAACAAAATTTGTAGTACCGGGTGACTGAAAAATTAACGTGCGCTGGCCGGAAAATACTTTTCGTTTACGCGGTTGCGCGCTGCAAACCGTTTTCCTGTCCGAATTTCACGGAAACAATTTTGGAGACGCCCGGCTCCTGCATGGTCACGCCGTACATCACCGGCGCAATGGACATGGTCTTCTTGCTGTGGGTGATGATGATGAACTGGGTCTCCACCGCCATCTCCCTGATGAGTTCAGTGAAGCGCCCGATGTTGGCTTCATCCAGGGGCGCGTCCACTTCGTCCAGGATGCAGAACGGGCTGGGCTGGTACTGGAAGATGCCCACCAGCAGCGACAGCGCGGTGAGCGCTTTCTCTCCGCCGGAAAGCAGCAGAACGTTTTGCAGCTTCTTGCCCGGAGGCGAAGCCACCACGTCAATGCCGCTCTCTGAAGTGTTCACCTCGTCGGTCAGGCGCATGAAGGCCTGGCCTCCGCCGAACAGCTTGCGGAAGGTGAACTGGAAATTCTCATTGATGCGCTCAAAGGCCTCCTGGAATTTCTGGCGCGAGAACTCGTCAATTTCCTTGATCGTCGCTTGCGTGTTCTCAATGGAATCCAGCAGGTCCTTGCGCTGCGTCTCCAGGAACTGGTGGCGCTGCTCGGTTTCCCGGAATTCCTCCAGGGCCATCATGTTCACCGGACCCATGTTCTCGAGCTTGGTGCGCATTTCGCGATAGGCCAGATCTTCGGCGACCAGCTGTTCGCCTTCCACCAGCAGAATCTCCGCGTTGGCGCGCAAGTCGTCGGCGGTGACGCTGAGTTCATTCAGGCACATCTCCGCCATGTGTTGCAGATCAGATTGCAGCTTGGCCAGTTGCTGGCCCAAGTCGCTCTTGCGATCGCGGGCGGCGTCCAGTTCATGGCGCGCCGTCTTGATCTCCAGTTCAATTTCCGCGATGCGCGCCCGCACCTGTTCAGACTCATGCTGCAACTGGACGCCGGTGGCCTCGGCGGCAGCTTTCTCTACGGCCAGCGCCTGCAAACGGTCGGCGATTTGCAGATTTTCTGCTTCGCGCTGCTGCTTCTCCGCCGCGGCCGACTGAATCTGGGTTTGCAGTTGCTCGACTTGGCGCGCTGCGTCGGCGGCGAGCGACTCCATGCGTTCCAGAGCCGCGGAAGCCGAGCGCCGGCGTTCTTCGAGTCCCGCCATGCGGGCAGCGGCGTCGGCCACCGTGTTGGCCGTGACGTCGCGCGCGGTCTTCAGGAACGCAAGCTGCTCCTGGACGGCGCGAATTTCGTCTTCCAGCGCCTGGCGTTGTTGTTCCAGGGCCAGCGCCTGCTCGCGTTTTTCGGCGACGGCCGCCTCTTTTTCGTTGCGCTCCGAACGGGTGCGCTCAAATTCCAATCGGTAGGTGCTTAGTCGCTGTTCGGCGCGCGCCAGTTCGCTTTCCAGTTGTTTCAGCGCGTGGCCGGACGTGAGCGCCTGCTTCTCCGCTTCGCGACGCTCTTCTTCCAGGTTGCCCAGCAGTTTGGTCAGCTCCGCCAGCTCGCGGACCAGCACGTGGACTTTGCTTTGCTCGTTCTGAATGGCTGATTCCAGGTCGTTGCAGGTCTTGGTCACGTCGCGCAGCTCGCGCTTCAGCGAAAGCGGACCTTCACTCCGCTGCTTGCCGCCCGTGACGGTCACGTTGTGAAAGACTTCGCCGTTGGCGGAGAGGAAGTAGGCGTCTGGGTTCTCCAGCGCCAGGCTGCGCGCGATGTTGGAATCGGGAGCAATGTAGCCGTCGCGCAGCTTGGGCAGCACTACTTCCAGCGACCGTCCAAACCCATCCAGCACGCGAATGCAATTCTTCAGCGATACCAGGTCCTCCGGACGGTGCGTGCTGGGCGGAGGAGCGTCACTTCCCGCGAAGGAGAATTTAGCTTGGGAATCTTCCGGGTGGACCAGGAAAGTCGCGCGGCCGTCGGCGTCGGTCTGCAAAAGGCGCACGCCTTCATTGGCCGAGTCCCAGGACTTCACCACGACAAAGTTCAGCTCGTCGCGCAAGAATTCTTCCACCACGTTCTCATAGCGGGTCTCGACTTCGAGAAAATCCGCCAGCACGCCGGCCGGAGCAAAGCCCTGGCCCAGGGCGCTCGACTGAAACAGCCGCTTGACTGACTCGGTGGAGTAGCCGTGCTCATTAATGACCGATTCGAGCGAGTTCTTTTTGCCCAGGTTGGTGGCAAACTCGGCACGCAACGTGTCCAGGTGCAGCTTGGCGTGCTCTTCTTCTTTGCGCTTGGAATCAATGTGGTTGCGCGTCTCGCCGATGCGCGCGGTGAGCGCTTCCACTGACTGGCTGTTGCTCTCAAACTCAAACGTGATCTGCCCGCGCTTGCCGCCAAAGCCCTCCAGGTCCGTTTGGGCGGACGTCATCTCGCGCTCCAGGCGCTGTGACTCGCGGTCCAGTGAGAGCATGTGCTCCTCCGCCTGGGTAATCTGGTTGCGCACCTGCGAGGCCGACGACATCACTTCCAGCACTTGCTGGCGGCGCGCTTCCTGCTGGCGCTCCACGTCCGTCAATGACGTGGCTGAAGCCTGTGCTTCCTGCTGGCGCATCTGCCATTCATGCTGTGCCGCAGCGACTTCAGAAGCCGCGGACTCGGCAAACTGGTGGTTGGTCTGCAATTCTTCCGTCAGCGAAAGCAGTTGCGCCTGGCCGCGTTCCAGTTCAGCAGTAGCCGCGGCAGAACGCGCTTCTAACTCGGCGCAGCGCTCCTGGTTGGCGGCGCGGCGTCCGGTGGCCCGTTCGGTCTCCAGAGCGATGGCTGTTCCGGTCTGGCTGTTGTGCGCGATCTCGCTCTCAATGGTGTAGCCGCGCTGCGTGCGCTCAGAGTGCTCGGCTTCTTTGGCGCTTACCGACTCCTGCCGTCCGCGAATCTCTTCGCCAACCGACACCATCGCAGCTTGAATGCCGCTCTCATCGCGGCCCATCTGAGCGAAGCGGCTGGCCAGCACCACGCGCAGCTTCTCGCGCATTTCATCGCGCAGCCGCCCGTAACGCTCCGCCTTAGACGCCTGGCGTTTGAGCGAGTTCATCTGTCGCGTGACTTCTTCGAAGATGTCATTGATGCGCGCCAGGTTCAGCCGCGCCTGCTCCAGCCGGGCTTCCGCAAGGCGCTTTTTGGTTTTGAATTTGGTGATGCCCGCAGCTTCTTCGATAATCGCCCGGCGGTCATGCGGCTTGCTGCTTAGAATTTGCCCGATGCGTCCCTGCTCGATGATGGCGTAGGACTCCGGCCCCAGGCCGGTGCCCATAAAGATGTCCTGAATGTCGCGCAACCGGCAGAGCTTGCCGTTCAGGAGATATTCGCTTTCTCCGGTGCGGAACAGGCGGCGCGTGACCATCATTTCGCCTTTGGAAAAATGCATGGGCTTGAACTTGCGCCGGCGAATCTTCAGGACCACGACGCCGCCACTGGTCTGCGCGGCTTGAGCGTCAGGCTCTGCTGCCGATTGCTGGTCACCCATCTCCGTTTCTGCGTGCACTGTTTCTTGCGAAACCCCAGTCTCTTGCGAAACGTCAGACGCGGCTTCAGCGCCTACATCGGCGCCATCTGCTTCCGCAGCTTCGCCGTCGGAAGGTTGCTCTGCGCCTTCCATGCCTTCTTTCCAGTCCAGCGGCCCCGGCTGCACTTCGGCGGTAGCGGCTTCGGTAGCTTCGGCGGCAGAGGCGCGGAACCCAGCTTCGTCCCAATCGTCGTCACTGTTGGGACCGGAAGGCAGGTCGTCTTGAATATCAATTTCCGGTTCGTCGCTGATCTTGCCTTCGTACAACTGGGGATCAATCAGCGTGAGCGATACTTCCGCCATGCCGGTGGGCTTGCGGTCACGCGTGCCGGCAAAGATGACGTCTTCCATGCGCACGCCGCGCAGGCTCTTGGCGGACTGCTCGCCCAGCACCCAGGAGATGGCGTCCGCAATATTGGATTTGCCGCAACCGTTGGGGCCCACCACCGCAGCAATGCCTTCGCCCGGAAACTTCAGTTCCGTGCGGTCACAAAAGGACTTGAATCCGAGGATTTGTACTTTCTTCAGCTTGAGCAACTTCCAACTCCTTCAGGATGGCCAATCGTAACCCGGCACTGAGCAGGGCTGGTAGCGATTTAACTCCGGGTCGGTTGGGCTGGAGTACACGACCCTAGCTACCGTTAATGTACCCACAGAGTAACCGGGGGTCAAGCAGAAGCCCACAATATATTGTGGATTTCCGGGTAGAACCCCAGCCTGTCGCACCGCCTGTGCAACAATTGGCCAAACCACACCGGTGAGGAATTAGATGAAGGAAGGAAGAACCGCGAAGAGCTATTCCGACTGTAGCGCAAATGGTGCAGTGACGCAAGCGGGAAGCGAGAAATTTGGGCGAACCATGAATTGCCGAACCGGTCACTTGGTGAGAAAAAATACAGCCGCAAACGATGCCAGCGCAGCTCCCGCCTGCAGAGCAAGTACACGCAGAGTTTGCCTGGGAGCCTGGGGCAGCCACTTGATGGCGAAGAACGCTATTAGCGGGATCTGTCCAGCCATGAGCAGCTGCCAGAGGTGGGCAGCAGTCCCCTCATCAGCCTCATGGACAACGCCGTAAATGGCAACGTGGCCAAGCACAATTCCCAAGGCGACGAGCGACATTGTCAGTGGAAGGAAGGCGGTCGGCTGCTTCATTGACGGGGCGTTCATGAGAGAACCTCCAAAATGGCTCTCAAACGGGACCGATTCAGTTTACTCCCATCAAGCAGCGGACGAAACCAGAGACCGGTACACCCCCAGCACTTTCTGCGCGAGTTCGTCATGTTTAAATTGCGCGCTGCGCAGCAACCCGCGGACGACCAGCCGTTCGCGCAGTTGCTTATCGCCCAGCACGTTGCTCATGGCGTCGGTGAGCGCACTCGTGTCCAGCGGATCTACCAGGATGGCTCCGTCTCCCGCGACCTCGCCCAGAGAAGATCCGGTGCTGGTAATCGTCGGGACGCCGCTGGCCATGCTCTCAATCACCGGGAGCCCAAAGCCTTCAAAGAAAGAAGGGAAGACAAACATCTCAGCAGCGTTGTAGAAGAGTGGCAGGTCTTCGAACGAAACGAATCCGGGAAAAACCACCGACGACTCCAGGCCGAGTTCCTTGATCCTGGCCACCAACTGCTCTGACTGCCAGTCTTTCTTTCCCACCAGCACCAGTTTTTCGCTGGCGCCGCGGTTGCGCAGCGCGGCGTAGGCTTCCACCAGACGCGGCAGGTTCTTGCGGGCCTGGATTCGGCCTACATAAAGGATGAAAGGGAAATTGATCCCGTAGGTTCGCGCCAGGTGCTCCTGGCACTGGGATTTCTCTCGCGGACGGAAATCCTTGGAAGCAGCCAAGTAAGTGATGGTGATCTTTTCCCGCGGCACGCTATAGCGGGCGGCAATGTCCGCCGCCGAAAACTCAGAGAGCGTGACGATGTGGTCCGCGTGCCGCGCCGTCCACCGCACCATCTTCTTAAGACGAAATGCTTCGCGCGGGTGGAAGTACTCGGGATAGTGTTCGTACGCCAGGTCATGAATGCTGACCACCGTCGCGGGGCAGCCCCAGGGCGGGCGGACATACTGGCAGTGAAAAATGTCCGGCTTGAGCTTGCCCAGCAACCGGGGAAGACTCACGCTGAGACGGCGCACCGGGTCCTTGGGGATGGGCACAAAATTGAAACGCGCGTCGCCCTGCGTGGATTCCAGTGCCGCGTCGTGCGCGTAGAAGAGCGTGTACTGGTGAGCGCTGCGGTCGGCAACCAGCCCAGCCAGGAGCTGCCGGAAATAACTTTCGTTGCCGCCAGCCTGCGTTCCCAGACTGTGGACGTCAATCGCAATCTTCATGATAGGTGGCCGCGACTAGTGTATCGTGCCGCCGCCGTCCGACCGGCAGCGCTGTGGTAAAGTGGCCGATGTTCATCGCAAGAATCGTTTATCGCAAGAATCGTGGGGACATCGTCGAATGCGCGCGCTCATCACCGGGGTCACCGGACAGGACGGCTCTTATCTGGCAGAGCTTCTACTCGCCAAGGGCTACGAAGTGTACGGCCTGGTGCTTCCCAAGAAGAAGATGCGCCCGGGTGACATTGAGGCGCGCAAGCAGATTGCGCTCATCGGCCCGCGACTCAAGCTGCTGGAAGGAGACTTGACCGACCAGAACTCGCTCGACCGTGTTATTGGCAAAGTTCAGCCCGGCGAAGTCTACAACCTGGCGGCGCAGAGTTTTGTGCCGCTTTCATGGACCGAGCCGCTGCTCACCGCGGACGTGACGGCCTTCGGCGTGCTTCGGCTGCTGGAAGCGGTCCGCAAGCATTGCCCCACGGCGCGCTTCCTGCAGGCGTCAAGCTCAGAAATGTTTGGCAAGGCCATATTGAGTGAGAAAGACAAACGCCAGACGGAAGCCACGCCGTTTCGCCCGCGCAACCCGTACGGGTCAGCCAAAGTGTTTGCCCACAACATCACCGTCAACTACCGCGAAAAGCATGGGATTTTTGCCTGCTCCTGCATTTGCTTTAATCACGAATCGCCGCGCCGGGGCGTGGAATTTGTAACGCGAAAAATCACCCAGCACGCCGCTCGCAGTAAGCGCGGCCTCGCGGAAAAACTCTCGCCAAAACTAAAGCTGGGCAATCTTGACGCTCAGCGCGACTGGGGCTTTGCCGGCGACTTTGTGCGCGCCATGTGGCTGATGCTGCAACAGCCGAAGCCCGATGACTTTTTGATCGCCACCGGCGAACTGCATAGCGTCCGCGAAGTTTTGGACATTGCGTACGCTCGTGTTGGCTTGGACTGGAAGAAGTACGTTGAGACTGACCCTGCACTCGTCCGTTCTGCGGAAGAAATGCCCTTGTGCGGCGATGCGTCGAAAGCCGCAAGAGTTCTGGGTTGGAAGCCGGAAGTTGGCTTTCGCGAAATGATTGAGATGATGGTGGACGCAGACTTGGCGGCCGCTAGATAGAGCGTTACGCACGGAGCAAGGATGCAGCTCTCTCTGTTGGCTAGAAGCAGGACCGCCGTGTTGCTGTTTTTCTACATACAGCTTTCAACGCGGCGGACCGGCGCGTGTATCCAAAACCTGCAGCACGCAATAGACCTCTCCGACCGGAACACCGTCAAAGTCCTTGCGTCTTTCTGAAGATTTTTGCCGGACCTCCATCAGGTTGAGGACCAGAGCGTCTGCGGGAGGTTCGTCCGTCTTCAGCTCTCTGTCGAAGTCGTGTTTGCTCGACAGAGGTTGAAATGCGTTGCTGGGACCACGGAGGATCTGGACCAAAAGACGCATTTCCACGTCTTGGTTTTTTTCACTCATTCCTTTTGGCTCGAAAAACTGGAAGCCCGGCCAGCGTTTCTGGTAGAACTCCGTTACGTCCGAAGCAGGGGCGTTAATGATGAACTCCTGCACGCGCAATTCCAGATAATCCTGGATTCGGCCCCTCTCCATCACCATTTCCGCAAAGCCGGCAGCCCCCATGGGGCTAGAAACAGCTTTGTCGGGAACGGGTAACGCTTTGCGGTCGGCAAGCAGCAGGGAAATAATGTGCTGGCCGCCGGCAGCAGAGCGCATGACATCAGCGGCATCATCGTACTTTTCGCCCAGAATCAAGTACTGGGCCAGGGCTTCCCGGTAGGGCACATTGTCCGGCGCAAGTTCTGTAGCGCGGCGGCTGTTACGGATCGCTTCCTGCAGATCGATTGAAACCCGGGTGAACCTTCCGTTGCGGATGGCGGCGTGCCGAACGCCGTACATCCGCGCTTTCCAGTAGTAGGCATCGGCGCGATTCGGCTGAAGCGCAAGCGCGTGGTCCAACCGGGCCATTAATTCATCTAATCGCGCGCGCTTCTCTTTGGCGGTCTGGGCGAGTTCTTCTTCGGCGTTCTTCCCGCCGACAACATCCACTCCCTGCAAATCCTGCAAGCGCGCGAGCCGGACTAAAAGAATGTTCGCATCCATGTCGTCGGGATGGGCGTCGAGAAATGCTCTTACTTCCTTGCTCGCTTGCTCCAGCGTTTCCTTGAACTCTTGTTCGGTTACCACGGCGTTTTGCCGGTCTCTGGCCGCTTCCAGGCGTTCCACCTGTCGCGCAAGACGGTCAAGGGGAGCAAGCTTGGCTTCCTGCTCCAGACGAACCGAGTTGAGTGCCCATCGAATCGAGCCAAAGATCAGATCGGTATCCTCGCCTTTGCCGGAGTGTCGTCCATCATGGAACAGGGCCACCTGGATGGTGCCATCGGGCATGCGAAAGCTCACAATCGCCCAGTCCACCGGGTACGGGCTGGAGTGGCGCTGCGTTGATAACAGCCGGTAATCAAGGGACTCAATCTGAGCATAGTCAATGCGCAGGTTCTCTTTGCCTGCCTTGAAGGTGAGGGCATCCTTCTCCAGAATGAGCTCCCCGGAGGCTTGGTATTCCTTGCCAAAAAGGGCACCCGTTACCGAAGGAGTCAGCTTTTCCACTCTGTACCAGACCGAGCCAAACCCTTTCGGAAATGTCAGTTCGTTGACTTCACGGAACTGATGCTGCATCATCCGCTGCGTCCGCCGGCGCGCTTCCAATTCTTCTCCCATGCGCCGGGCCTGCTCGGCCTGAGCTGCCTGCGCTGCCGGATTCTGGATGGCGCGTGCGCTGCCTGGATGCCCTAGCACGAGAAGAAAAACTGGGATGGGCAATAGCCCGGCGAGGAACGAAATGGGCCATCGTCTCATGAACACACCTCCAGAGAGGCCATTGCGGTAGAGATCTGGCTTGGTGTTTTCTGGGTGGGAGGCCGCACTACAAACTTATATGGCTTGCAGCAAGTTCCCCGGGGGCCCAGGCCGGCCGATTCCAAATTGTTGGTCGCTCTCTGCCGCAGTAGTGACAGTGGGGAGACGAACGTTTCACCTTCTGGAAACTTTGTTTCGGCAAAGCTACGGCGATTTGCCGCAAGTTTGTGCCAAGGCTAGCCTCCCAGCTTCTCAAAGAAGCGGATGATGCTCTCAATCCCGCGATAGAAATTGGGGATGTGGAACTTCTCGTTGGGAGCATGCAGGTTGTCGTCAGGCAGGCCGAAGCCCATCATCACGCTGGGCAGGTTCATCACATCCTGGAAGTCGGTGACGACGGGGATCGAACCGCCGGAGCGTATGAAGACCGTGTCTTTCTTGAACACGTCATGCATGGCTTCCGTGGCGGCCTTGATGTAGTGGTTGTCCGTGCTGACTACGCACGCCGGGCCCTTGCTGTGGACCTTGATATTGATCTCAATTCCCTTGGGCGTGAGCTTCTTCACCATCTTGGTGTAGCGCTTCAGGATGTCGTCGGGATCCTGGTTCGGCACCAGGCGCATGGAAACTTTGGCCGACGCGCGCGCGGGGATCACCGTCTTCGCGCCCGACGCAACGAAGCCTCCGGGCATGCCGTGCACTTCCAGTGTGGGCCGCGCCCATGTGCGATAGAGAACTGAGTATCCGGGTTCGCCGGTCAAGACTTTTGATCCCACTTCCGTCTTGCGGTAGTGCTCTTCGTTGAAAGGCAGCTTCTTCCAGGCTTTGAGTTCGTCTTTGGTGGGAGCTTTCACTTTGCTATAGAAGCCGGGGATGAGCACTTTGCCTTTGGCGTCTTTCAACTTGCTGATGATTTCGATCAAGGCAAAGAACGGATTGGGTGCGGCGCCGCCGTACATGCCGGAATGCAAGTCGGTCTTGGCGCCCTGGGCTTCAATCTCTGTATAAACCAGGCCGCGCAGGCCGACGCACAGCGTAGGCAGATTGGGCGCGAAGAGTTCCGTGTCGCAGACCAGGGCGAAGTCGGCCTTCAGCTTGGCCTTTTCCTTGCGCACGAAGGCGGCAATGGACTCGCCGCCGACTTCCTCTTCGCCCTCGATAATGAACTTCACATTCAGCGGCAGCTTGCCGCCGTGGCCTTTCATCAAAGCTTCCACGGCTTTGAGCTCCATCCAGAGTTGGCCTTTGTCGTCCACGGCGCCGCGGGCGTAGATGTTGTCATTGCGCTCGGTGGGCTCAAACGGCGGCGACAGCCACTCGTTCAGCGGCTCGGCCGGCTGCACGTCATAGTGCGCGTAGCACAGCACGGTCGGCTTGCCGGCAGCGTGGAGCCAGTCCGCGTAGATCAGCGGATGGCCCTTGGTGGGGATGATCTCCACGTTCTCCATGCCAATGCGGCGGAGGTCGCTGGCGACGAACTCAGCGGCCTTGCGGACGTCGTCTTTGTGTTCCGGCGCGGTGCTCACGCTGGGAATGCGGAGCAGGTCTTTGAGCTCTCCCAGAAAACGTTGCTGATTGTCTTTGGCGTAACTGACGGCGGATGAGGCCATGCGAGTGTCTCCTCGGCTCGAATATCAAACCTAAGAGTATATCGCGGCGTAGCGGCTGACGCTCACCCTGGTACCATGCCTGCAACTTTGCAGGCAGAGATCCATTGTGCAGCAAGTGCAAGCTCTTTGACCCATTTCTCGATGTAAGCAAGATCAAGTTCGTCTCTTCGCACTTTCAGAATTCCCGTAACGTCCTCGATTTGCCGCAGCGATGCTCCCATCTTGGCCCATTCCAGCTTTGCGATGATGATGTCTTCCGGACTGACGACAAACAAAGGAACGCCCATCACCAGGGCCGATCTGCGACGCCGGAATTCCTCAACACTGAAGGGCCTCATCTTTTGGAAGATAAAATCAATCTTCAGGCCGGTGATGTTATCAATCAGATTGAACATTGACTTGCGCTGGCAAGCTTCGATTGCCGAGTGTGGCTCGGAGTAGAATTCGTTTTCGGGAAGCAGATCCAGAAGTCGTCGAACCTGGTCTTCGTCAGCGGCAACAATGAGATCAATGTCCAGGGTGGAGCGTCCCATTCCGTAAACCGTTCCCGCAAAAGAACCAGTCACCATATAGGCAATCCCGGCGCGCTCTAAAATCACGGAGAGGCGGCGGAAGAGGTCAGCAGGATTCATCGAACCCAGTCCGGCAAGGGCTCAGGATCAAAAGAGCGACGATAAATCTCAAGCATCACTTCTTTTTCGGACCAATCAGGATGTTGGTCGCGTATGCCAGTCTTCATGATTTCGCGCACGAATAAACTAATATCCAGTGCCAACAGCAGGCGCTGCTCCACAGTCATTGAGCGAATGATCTTGATCTGCATCGCTTCGATTTCGGGAGTCGTGTCACTGATCGCCATATTCCGGATGTTACCACCGTACACTCTATAATGGATAAGTGAGTTCAGAACCCACCGTCCGCAAGCTTGCCGAAGCCGATTTTCCCACGCGCTGGGGGCATTTCCGCATCATGGGATTTGAAGGCCAGATGGGCAGCACTAAAGAAGAAGCCGTGGCCCTCGTCATGGGCGATATCCATGCCGCTCCTCCGCTGGTCAGGGTTCACTCCCAGTGCCTCACCGGAGACGTTTTCGGCTCCTTGCGTTGCGACTGCCGCCAGCAACTGGAGATGGCTTTGCAGATGATCGCCCAAGCCGCCGCGGGCGTGCTGGTTTATGAGATGCAAGAAGGCCGCGGCATCGGATTGATGGCCAAGCTGCAAGCCTACGAACTGCAGGACCAGGGCCGCGACACTGTCCAAGCCAATGAGGACCTGGGCTTCAAGGCCGACCATCGCGAATTCCAGCTTCCCGCGGAAATCCTCAGAGCGCTGGGATTGAAGGCCGTGCGCCTGCTATCGAACAATCCACAGAAAGTCGCCGCGCTGGAGGCTGCGGGCGTCACGGTCGCCGAGCGTGTCCCCTGTGAAGTGGAGCCGCATGCCGCGTCGGAAAAATATCTGAATACCAAGAAAGAAAAGATGGGACATCTGTTCAGGGAAAGATAGCAATTGGCAAATAGCAATTGGCAGCTAGCCACGCATGCTCTTGCTGAAGTCCCGAGCGCAGCTTTTTCTGAAACCCCGAAGCGAAGCGAGGGGTCCCTACGGACTTGCAAACACTTGGGGCCGCGAATTCACGCGAATCTTCGCTAATCATTACAACCTGCAAAGATACTCGTGTGCATTTGTGTTAATTGCAGCTCAACGGAATATTCAGTTTATAGGGTTCCCTCGCTCCGCTCGGGATTGCAGAAAAAGACCTAATGTTGGCTGCTATTTAATCAGCTTTAGCAGTTCTTTCTTTCTTCCCGCCGGCAACTCTCTCACTCCGGACCGCACCAGTGCGCGGTAGACTTCGCCGGCGCCGGGGACGCGCTTCAGTTCGCGCAGGTGCCGCCGGACGGTTTCCAGGTCGCCGCGCTTGATGGGTCCGCTAAAAGCCGCAGCACCGCCGCGCTCCAGATAATTCTTCAGAGTCTGGTGCAGGATGGGCCCCATGACTTCTCTGGCCTGCGCGCGCGTGAACCCGGCGGCCCGCCCCACGCGCTCGGCCGTAACCAGCGCGGCCACTACCATGGGAGAGGAAAACGATCCCAGCGCGTGATAGAGCACCTTGTTCTTTTTCTTGACGACAAAACTTTCCGCGCCCAAACGGCGCACGATCTTGCGGGCCACGGCGACGGCGCGCGCGTCGCCTTCCACGGCGAATGGGACTTTCGACATATCGGGAGCGGTACCGGGAACAAAGGTCATCATGGGATGGAGCGACGCCACCTGCGCTCCGGCGCGTTGCAACGGCGCGAGCACGTCACTGGTGAGGGCCCCGCTGGAGTGGAAAACGACTTTGTTTTTCCAGTTCCATTCTCTTGTGCGCGCAAGTTGGCGAGCGGTCGCGGCCAGGGCGTCATCGGTGTGGAAGATCCAGATGAGGCTCGAATTCGGCAGCGATTCCCCGAGCGCAATTGCTTTGGCGCCGAGTTTCTCGGCCAGCGTCGCGGCCCGTTTTTGCGATCCGCGCAGCCCCCGCGCTGCCACGGCATCAATCCGGTAGCCGGCCGATCGCAACGCCGGCCCCAGTGCCGATGCCAGGCTGCCTGCGCCGATGAGCGTGATGCTGGGGCGTGCCGTCATAGCCGGAGCATAGCAGAACGATAATTGGTAATTGGGTAATTTTGTAATTTGGTAATTGATTTGCCTCAAGCTTCAATTTTTCCGATTACCAAATTGCCAAATTACGAAATTCAACCGATCTATTAAAATCCTCCCATGTCTTCTTCGCGCCACAAATCCAAGAACCTTGCCCGCATCGTTGCCTCGAAAACCGTTTTCAAAAGCCGCGTTTTTGACGTGGTCTCCCAGCAGGTCAAAGAGCCGGGGAACGTTCTGGTTCGCCGGGACATCGTTCGCCATCCCGGCTCCATCGTCATTCTGGCGCTGGACGAATCGCGGCGTCCGCCGCACGTTCTCCTGGAACGCCAGTATCGCCACGCTGCCGGCCAGCGCATGTGGGAATTGCCGGCAGGCAGTCTTGAACCGGGCGAGCAGAAATTGCCGGCCGCCAAGCGCGAGCTGCTGGAAGAGACCGGGTACACGGCGCGCAAGTGGGAGCGGGCGCTCTCTTTTTATGTAAGCCCGGGCTTTGTGACCGAAAGCATGCAAATCTTTCTGGCCCGCGGACTCAAAAAAGGCCAAGCGCAGCCTGAGGACGATGAGCGTATCGCGGTGCGATTCTTTCCTCTGGCCCAAGCCGTGCGCATGGCTGTCTCCGGAAAAATTGTGGACGCCAAGACCATCGCCGGCCTCCTCTGGCTGGAGAAAAAGCTGCGTCGCCGCTAACAAAAATGAAACATCAACCGATTTAGGCCTATTGGCGGCTTCCGGAAAGTCAAATGGCTTGTTCACTTTAGAAACCTAAGAGCTTTCTTAAATCAATAATTGACAATGGCGTCGCAGAAGCAGGAAAATAAAGGAAAGCCAAGGTAGCGGGTAACAGACGTAAAACCAGGGGAAGGTAACCTCCGGTGTCCTGCGTCCCTCCTATATGCAGTGGCAGCACCCAATTGATCCTAAATTGGTCCCCGGCAGGGGCCGGTAGCGGCATTTGCCGGAGGACGCTCGGAGTAAGGAACGTGTCTAGAATTCAAGGCAAAGTGAAATGGTTCAACAACGCAAAGGGATTCGGCTTCATTGGTAGGGAAGACGGCCCCGATGTGTTTGTCCACTACAGCGCCATCCAGTCTGAAGGCTACAAAAGCCTGCAAGAGGGCGATGACGTTGAATTTGAAATAATCCAGGGGCAAAAAGGCCCCCAGGCGGAAAACGTCACTAAACCGGCGCAACCGGCCTGAACTGCCCACCACTTTTTGAAGAACTCGAAGACCCGGATTGCGCCCAGCTCCCCGGGTCTTTGATTTCAACTGACAGCGCACCTGCAACGCCAGGGCGCAATTTTGCGGCGAGAGTTGCCGTGTAACACAGGACGCAGCCGGGTAATCGGTTGTGCCCTTCGGTTCTAGCTCGCTCGGGTCCCATGGCGGCTCCATGGTCCCGGGCCCGCGCCGCAGATGCAAGCCAGCCGCCTTCGCTGAATCACGCCTTCTAGCTGCCCTTAACAACAACGGACCGCGGCAACGCCCACGCCTGTCTCCAGCTTTTCCGGTCCCCGCTTTTCCCTTTGTGTTTGACGGTTTTCGGTCTTCTGATGTGCGGACGATCCGGCGATTCGCGTTTCCCTTATTCGATTTTCAAAGACCCTTCTCTGATCAGCGCTTATCTGCGTTCATCAGCGGCAACATTCTTGCCCTTCCAGCCCAAACTCCATTAACTATTTCGCCAACTACCAATCAGTAACCCGGTACCCCACCCCTCCCCTAAGGTCGCTGTTGCAAATAAACAACTTCCGCCATTCGACCCAACGGTCACCCAACTGTTTACTCAATAGTAAAATCACTGCCGAACCTTTCTATTTTCAGATGTTTAACCGGAATCCCGGCGCACACTGCAGTTTTGGGTTTTTGTAGGGGTTTCAAAGAAGTCGCCCGATCCGTCACCTGGGATTGCTCTTGCTAGTAGCCAGCCGCTAGTTGTAGAAGAACTGGTTTTCTCCAATCTAGCATATTTCTGAAAGCGAATCAAACACGAAAAAGGACATCTTGACAAGCTAGGCGTGTGGTTGTGTTCATTTGCGGACACTGCTACAACCTTCGCCGGGCGGAGCGTGCAGGCGCAGTCCCAACCGGATGTCTCTAAACAACCGGCCAGGTGGCCCAGGCTTTTGATCTTGCGGGCATCACCAACACACTGGGAATGGTGCACGCAAAAATCGTTAAAGGTCGGCCACCCGGGCCGACTTTCGGAAGGAGAGTCCCGTTCTGTCCCCGTTCCAAGTTCTGGATTCTCCGGCGAGATTACTCAAAGCGCCGAAGGCGCGACACAGCCTAGCCCCGACCGTGAGGTCGGGGAAAGCTGTCCCCGTTCCAAGTTCTGGATTCTCCGGCGAGATTACTCAAAGCGCCGAAGGCGCGACACAGCCTAGCCCCGACCGTGAGGTCGGGGAAAGCGAAGAGTATGATGGTGAGCCCCGAAGCCGGGGTCCCCGACGCACGCTTCGTGCGTTGGGGTGGGGAGGGCGCGACACAATCGAGAGAAAGGGCTAAACACCCATTGTCAAGCTACGCACAAAACCACATCCATCTGGTCTTCTCTACTAAAGGACGTCTCAAACTCATTCCCAAAGATATTCAACCGCGCCTTTGGGGATACATCGCGGCGATCTGCAAGAAGAATGCGATGACCGTGTTCGCCGTCGGCGGAATGGCCGACCATATTCACATTCTCTTTCGCCTTCCGCCGTTGTCATTGGTGCGGGCCGTGACGCTCATCAAATCCAACTCGTCAAAATGGATGAAGGAGACGAAAAAGACCTTTGCTTGGCAGAACGGCTATGGCGCGTTCAGCGTGAGCTCATCGAATGTGTCCACGGTGATTCGGTACATCGACCAGCAGGAAGCACACCACAGGAAGAAATCGTTTGAAGAGGAGTTTGTTGCCTTGTTGAAGAGACATGGCGTGGATTTTGATCCCAGGTATGTTTTCGATTAGGTGTCGTTTAGTTCGTGTCGCGCCCTTCGGGGCTCCCCTCCTTTGCGACTCAAGTTCGCGCCGCTTTGCGCGAGCTTGTGCTCAGTCGCAAAGGGTGGGAGATAAAATAACGTCGTGCCAACCCAACCGTCGATCCGTCCGTAAACTTCGCCCCTGACTCTTCTATTCTCTTTCCTCGCCTTTTCTCTGATAACTAATTAATTGGTTGAGACGTCTAAACCTGCCAGACCGTTTCAGAGACATAGGAGATTGCAAATGAGCGCATCAGTTCGCGCCTGGCGGATGTGGGCCGGGATTGTCTGCACCGTCATATTGCTGGTTCCCGGGATGACTTTTGCCCAGAGCCAGACCTCCCCGACGGCCGTCGAACTTCCGTCAACGCCCGCGGGCAAGCTCATGGCCGCGTGGCTGGAGGCTCTCAACAGCGGCGATCGCGACAAGATGCTCAAGTTCCAGACCGCTCACCTTCCAGCGGCGTCCGACGATCGCCGCGAACAGCGCCTCAACCGCATGTTCGGATTGCGGCAGCAAACCGGCGGCTTCACCGTAGAAAAGATTGAAAACTCTTCGGCCAACTCCATCACCGGCGTCGTGAAAGAGAAGAACTCAGAGAACCGCGCCAGCTTCACCCTGGAAACTGAAGGCGATGACCGCATCGCCAACATGGGCCTGCAGTTGATCGGGCCACCGCCTAGCGCCGCCCAGGGTCCCGATTCTCAGCGGCCTCCGGAGCCCGCTCCGGCCAAGAAGCCGGTTCCGGAGTTAATCAAGGACGTGGATTCGCAACTGACCAAGCTCACCGCGGAAGACAAGTTCTCCGGAGCGGTGCTGATCGCCAAAGACGGCAAGGTGCAGTGGCAAAAGGCGTATGGCATGGCGAACCGCGAAAGCAAGACTCCTAACACGCTGGACACGCGTTTCCGCCTGGGCTCCATGAACAAGATGTTTACGTCGGTGGCGATTGCCCAGCTTGTCCAGCAGGGCAAGCTGAAATATTCTGACGCGCTGGCCCACGTGCTGCCGGACTATCCCAATAAAGAAGTCGCCGCGAAGATCACCGTGGACCAGTTGCTGACCCACACGTCCGGCCTGGGCGATTTCTTCGGGCCGGAATTTGACCAGAAAAAAGATTCGCTGCGCGACCTGAAAGATTATCTGCCGCTGTTCGCGAACAAGCCGCTGAAGTTTGAGCCGGGCAAAGGCTGGGCCTACAGCAATGCGGGCTTCCTGGTGCTGGGGCTGATCGTGGAGAAACTCTCTGGGCAGAATTATTACGACTACGTTCAAAAACATATCTACGACGCGGCGGGGATGAAGAACTCCGGCAGCCCGCCGGCGACGGAGAAGGTCGCCAACCTGGCTGTGGGCTACACGCGGCAGGGTGATGGAGACGGAGACGACGATCCCAAGGCTCCGCTCAAACCCAACACCGCGGGTCTTCCCTGGCGCGCCAGCTCGGCCGGCGGCGGCGATTCAACGCTGGGCGATCTGCTCAAGTTCCACCAGGCGCTGCAAGGTAACAAGCTGCTGAGCCCGGAGCTGACGCGTGAAGTCACCACCGGCAAGGTCCATCCGCCGATGTTTCCGCCGGGACGCAAGTATGCCTACGGCTTTGGCGACTTCATGGTGGGCGGGCATCGCGTCGTCGGACACAACGGCGGCGCTCCCGGCATGAACGCGCAACTGGACATGCACTGGGACACCGGATACACGGTCGTCGTGCTGGAGAACATGGACCCGCCGGGAGCCAGCGACATGGCCAAGTACATCAGCGACCGGTTGCCGTAAGGCGAGGGCCCTCTTTTTTGGTCTCTGCATCGTAGACACGGGCGAGTGAACGGAGGAAAGGGCGGGTGAAAATCGGTGAGTGATGATCTCCCACCCATTGGCTCCGAGGCTAAAAACCGCAGAATCCGGCCAGAAGGACTCATTCAGTTACATGCACCTGCCAACTTATCTTCAATGTTGGCAGGCAGAGCAAGTCTGGGGGCCGGATAGGGTAAGTCGCGGTGAAAAACTGGTCCTGGGTGCTGACGGTTCCTCCCAAAAAGCTCGACGGCGAAGTTGCGTAGCACGTCAGGTGTGTACCAGGATTTTGAATGCCTGTTATGCCGACATGGGTCTTGGTCGTCGGATTACAGAAGAGTACCGGGTACAACACGGTCACGGTTTCTGACGTAAAAGCGTCCTGTAGCGCCACTTGTATTGGACTGAAGGGCGTTATCGCCTGCGCCGAATAGCACCCGTAATGGTCCAGGTCAGTTGGAGGTGGAGGCGGTGGTTGACCCGCGCCTGCGGGCACGGCCATGATTGTCGGCCCGCCCATGGCAAGGGTCTGGGTGCCGAATTGATTGCTGATCGTGGCCTCATACCCGGTCGTTGGTATGGCGACCACATACATCACAAAGTGATGATTGGCACTCAGGATAGGGGTGACTACACCGTTCACCGTCTTCTGCACCGGATTGCAGAATTCTGTCGGGGTGATTGAGAGTGTGAATGGTGACAAATTAAACGGGATCTGGAACTGGTCCTTTAGTCCAACAGTAATTGGACTGCCCGGCTGCTGTGGAAACGGGTAGCACCTGAAATGGTCAACCAGGGTTAGTGGTGACGGCTGTGCGATCGCTGAACCGGTCATAGCGATCAGTATTGTCAAGAGAGCGACGTGTTTCATGGATGTCTCCTGGAGCGAACCTCAGATCAAGATTCGTGATTTAGTGTCAATCTTGGGAATCTCTGTGTCGACAATCGTCGTCGAGAACCATCGTTTTACTATGGCCCAGCCAGATCAAAAAGCGAGCATTTCAGAAAAGAAAACCCATGCCTGCAGTTTCATTTCGGTACGATTCAACGTAGGCACTACCCGAGAACTCGCAGGCGAGTTCGTCATCGCTAGAGAAACAACCAGGAAAGTCAGCCCGTCCGCCTCTGCTGTTCCAAAACGGAACGCCATCCTGAATTCGTAACAACCCCTCTTTTCCTGGACTTCTCTTTCTACATTCCGCGTATCTTGCTAAAGCTGCGCGGACCACTCTGTGCTCTGAAGTTCGAAAAAAGCACACATTCGAGTAAACAGTGAACAACGTCCCGCGAGGAGGCTATTGGATGAAACGCAAGCTCGCAGTTGCACTCCTGCTGTTTGCATGTGCACTATTGGCCGGGGCCCAGACCTGGACTGCGTTAGCGCATCAGCCCCCCGTTCCCCTGGGAACGGCGCTGCTGCTGACTGACGGTACCGTCATGGCGCAGCAAATGACCAGTGACGGCTTCGGCACCGGGGCCTGGTGGAAGCTTACGCCTGACGCCAACGGCAGCTACATCAACGGTACCTGGACGCAACTGGCATCCATGCCCTCCGGCTACGCGCCGCTTTACTTTGCCTCCGCTGTGCTGCCCGACGGCCGCTTGTTGGTGGAAGGCGGGGAATTCAATGGGAGTTCCAACAACCAGGTCTTGACCAACCAGGGCGCTATTTACGATCCAGCGTCGAATACCTGGACATCCGTTGCGCCGCCTGCGGGCTGGAGTAACATTGGCGACGCGCAAAGCGTGGTCCTGAGCAATGGAACCTTCATGCTGGCCAATGCCTCGGACTCGGAGGCTGCGCTGTTCAATGCCGCCACGCTGACCTGGACTGCCACCGGCAACAATAAGGCTGACCGGAACGGCGAGGAAGGCTGGATGCTCCTGCCCAACGGCAAAGTCCTGACCGTGGACGCGGCCAATGGGACAAATTCTGAACTTTATGATCCCGCAACGGGATCGTGGTCGTCCGCCGGCAGCACCATCGTGCAGCTTCCCGCACCAGACACTGAAATTGGCCCGGCTATCCTTCGCCCCGACGGGACCGTTTTCGCCACTGGAGGAACATCGAATACGGCAATCTACAACCTGACGACGGGCGGCTGGTCGGTTGGTCCAACCTTCTCCGGCGGGCTGGATATCGCTGACGGTCCGGCCGCCATTCTACCCAGCGGCAATGTCCTGGTAGACGCCAGTCCCGGCGTCTTTCAGTGTTGCTCCAGCTTTTTTGAATTCAACGGCAGCAACCTGCTCTCCGTGCCTTCCCCGCCAAGGCTCAATCTCTTCGATTTCCCGCGTTCATCCTTTCAAGGACGGATGCTGGTGCTGCCCACGGGACAAATCCTATTTACCAAGGGCAGCACCGCGGTGGTGGTCTACACCGGCGCCGGACTTCCTCAAGTGGAATGGGAACCGGTGGTCACCTCGGCGCCGGGGACATTGCTTCTGGGCAGCTACAACAACCTGATTTCCGGAAGACAGTTCAACGGGCTGTCACAAGGCGCGGCCTATGGTGATGACGCGCAAATGGCAACCAACTATCCCCTGGTGCGCGTTACCAATAACGCCACCGGTCACGTCCGTTACGTCAAGACCCACAACCACAGCACAATGGGGGTGGCCACCGGGAGCGCAACCGTGTCCACCATCGCCGATCCCATCACCAACCTTGAGACCGGCACCAGCACTCTTCAGGTGGTGGCCAACGGAATCGCTTCCAATGGAGTCACGGTCCAGGTGGTCAGCAACGGGAACCCATTTATCTACCGCATCCCGCGCGACCAGCAGCTTGCCTGCTACGGGATTTCCGTGGCCCCCAACTTCCCCACCAATTGCCGCGACATCACTGATTTTGACGACAAGCAGATGTGCTTTGGACTGTCGCAGAAATCGCAGACTCCCTGCCAGTCCATCCAGGACCGCAACCTGCAACTGGCCTGCTTCGGCATGGCAGTCACGCCCAGCTTTCCTTCGAATTGCGACAGCATCACCGATCCCCAGCTCAAGAACTTCTGCTATGGCCTTTCCGGCAAGGGTTCGTCGTTTTGCAACAACCTGACGGACACCAACTCGAAGGCGATGTGCCTGGGCATCTCGCTGCACAATTCTTCCAATTGCTCCAGCATCACCAACAGCAACGATCGCTTGTTCTGTCAGGGAATCGCCAGTGGTTCCCAGACGCCCTGCACCTCTATTCAGTAAGCGTCTCTTGCCGGCGGACCCTGCTCTGTGAGCGGGGTCCGTTTTGTCCCCACGCTGCTCCAACGCTCGGCGATAAGCGTAATAGGCCGCGCTTGCAGCTTCCTCTTTGAATTCAAGTTCCAATTAGGCCTACCATGGAAGTAGCGCTGCCACGGGTCTTCATACCGGCGGCGCTGTGGATGAAGGAGAAACTTCATGACAAAGAAAACTTCTCATATTAGCGGGAGAATCGATGCCCAGCCGCGGCTCCATCAAAACGCCGCTGAGATTCAGGCCTACGGCACCGTCAATCATATGCTTCCTCTGGATCTGCTAGAGCCTGTCCGGCTGGAAATGACTGAGCAGCTGAACGTATTGCTGGCGGACACCATGACGCTCCGCGACCTCTATAAGAAATCGCACTGGCAGGTCTCCGGGCCGACCTTTTATCAACTGCACCTTCTGTTTGACAAACATTTCAACGAGCAAGCGGAGATTGTTGACACCATCGCCGAGCGCATACAGTTGCTGGGCGGAATCGCCATTGCCATGGCCGCCGACGTGGCGGAGACCACACAGATTGAGCGCCCCCCGCGCGGACGCGAAGAAGTCCCAGTGCAACTCTCGCGCCTGCTGGACGCGCACCAGATCATCATCGGGCTCTGCCGGACTCTGGCAAAACGAGCGGCCACGCTGGGCGATGACGGGACCAGCGATCTTGTTGTCAGTGACGTTCTGCGCGCCAATGAATTGCAAGCCTGGTTCCTGAGTGAGCACCTGGTGAACATGCCTCTGGTGCACGCCAAAGAGCCCTCTGCGCAAGCCAAGAAGACCGCCTGACGGGCGGCAGGCGTTAGCGATGCAACGTGCGTGGGATGGAAGCGTGGGGACCGCCGCTCAACTCGCCCCGCTTCCACCCGCACGTTACAATGTCTTTCGTGCCTGCGCTCGACAACAAAGCCGTCGCCAACATTCTTAGCGAAACCGCCGACCTGATGGAGATCGCCGGCGAAGACTCCTTCCGCATACGCTCGTATCAGCGGGCCGCCGAAGCCATTGAGTCGCTGGACCAGCAACTCTCGGAAATCTACAAAGACCAGAAGGCGCTGTTGGAAATCCCCGGCATCGGCAAGAGCATGGCCGGGCACATCCAGGAGATTTTCGGCAAAGGCAAGCTGCCGCACCATGAAGAGCTGCTGAAGAAATACAAGCCCTCGATTTTGGAGCTGCTCAAAATCCAGGGACTGGGGCCCAAGACCATCGCGCTGATCTGGGACGCGTTCAAAGTCTGCGATCCTGAGGGCGTGGCCAAACTGGCGCGTGAAGGCAAGCTGCGCGAGCTTCCCCGGCAGAGCGAAAAAACCGAACAGAAAATTCTCAAGGCCATTGAGAGTTATCGCCAGATGACCGGGCGCTTCCTTCTGGACGTGGCCGCTGAAACCGCGCAGAAGATGATTGACCTGATCAAAGACCTGCCCGGCGTGGACAAAGTCACTCCGGCCGGATCGTTGCGTCGCGGCAAAGAGACCGTGGGCGACCTGGACATGCTGGTCACGGGCAAGTGCGCGACTAATGAGAAGCAGCGCGACAAAGTGATCGAACAGATCGTGGATTTTCCCGGCATCCATGAAGTGCTGGCCAAGGGCGAAAACAAAGTCAGCTTCAAGCTGCGCAGCGGATTGCAAGTGGACGTCCGCATTCTTGCGCCGGAATCCTTTGGCGCGGCGCTGCTGTACTTTACCGGCTCCAAAAGCCACAACGTGAGCCTGCGCCAGCGCGCACTCAAACAGGGCTTGACGCTGAACGAATACGGCCTGGCGCGCGTCGAAGACGACAAGCGCGTGGCCAGCAAGACGGAAGCAGACATCTACAAGAAGCTGGGCCTGGACTATATCCCGCCGGAGCTGCGCGAAAACAGCGGCGAAATTGAAGCCGCGGAAGCCCACGCGCTGCCGGAGCTGATCGAGCAGGCTGATATTCAGGGCGACGTCCACATGCACACCGTGGAGACCGACGGCAAGAGCACCATTGAGGAGATGGCGCTGGCGGCGCGCGACCGCGGCTACAAATACATGGCCATCACCGACCATTCCAAGAACCTGGCCTTCGCCAACGGCCTGGACGACAAGCGCGCAGAAGAACACATCAAGCGTATCCACAAAGCCGCCAAGACCATTGAAGGCATCACCATGTTCGCCGGTATTGAAGTGGACATCCTGGCTGACGGCGAACTTGATCTTTCCGATTCTGTCCTGGAGCAGATGGACCTGGTGATCGCCAGCGTGCATTCGCATTTCAACCAGGATTCCGCGCACATGACCGACCGCCTGCTGAGGGCGATCGCCAATCCGAATACCTCCATCATCGGGCACCCGACGGGAAGACAGTTGTTGCGCCGCGAGCCTTACATCTTCGATCTGGATAAAGTATTCACCGCCGCCGCCAAAGCCAACGTCGCCATGGAACAGAACGCGTATCCGGAGCGGCTCGATTTGTCTGACCAGCATTTGCGCATGGCCAAGGCGCGTGGCGTGAAGCTTGTGATTAATACTGACTCGCACCACACGTCGCATCTGGAGAAAATGCGCTACGGAATCCTGCAACTGCGGCGCGCATGGCTCAGCAAAGATGACGTGCTGAACACGCTGCCGGCCGCCAAGTTCGCCAAGATCATGAAGCGAGGGAAGCCGGTGCTGACCAAAGTTTGACACAAGATTCTTCCGGGCGCGTTTCACCGCGCCGACGAAGTATGATGTGGTGACTTAAAGGGCGCAACATTAGGAGCGCAACGCATGCCGGACAATCCGCCACCCAAATCCAGCCAGCCACCGGCGCCGCCGTACACGCCTGGCCACGTGCCCATCACGGAAGAATTCGACAGAGCCAAATGGACCCTGCCGCCGATGACGCCGGTGCTGATCGCGGCCGCGGTGATCGCGGTGATTGTGGCGGTGGTGGCGTTTACCAACCGGTCCACGCCGGTGATGGGCGGAAGCATCACCAAGGTGGCGCGGTTTGACCAGGACGGCAGGACCATTGTCGCGGTGCAAGTGAAGTTGGACAACGTGATTGAGAAGCAGACGTGGATCAAGAACATTGATTCCGAGCTGGAGACGGCGGAAGGCAAGAAGATCACCGACCACGCCGCGCCGGGCAATGACGTGGACACCTATCGCAAGGCCATGCCCGCCTTGCGAGCAGCCGAGGGCGAGCCGTTGCGCGAAGAACTCAAGATCCCCGCCAAGGGAAGCTTTTCCGGCGTGCTCATTTTTTCTTATCCGGTGGACCAGGAGACCTTTGACGGCCGGAAATCGCTGACCGTCCGGATCCAGCTTTACGACCAGCCTACTCTGGTGCTGAAACAGCCTTGAGTTCGCGGGCGAAGCAAAGGTTTGGGCCCTTGATCGCCACCGCCATCGCTTTGATACCAAAATAATTTCTTGACATTCGCCGCTGGACATAGAGAATGGCCGCGCACAAGGATCGGAAGCTCCGGCGCGTCCGTTTGTCCTGCGTTGTTCGAACGAACGTTCGTCAGACTTCCTCCCCGGAGGAGACCATGAAGTTCCGAGTTCATTTCTTGCTGGTTGCCTTGCTGTTTGTCTTTGCTCTTGCCAGCCCTCTTACCATCCATGCCCAGGTTGCTTCGGCTGACGCCCAGCTGAACGGCACCATTCATGACCAGACGGGCAGCATGCTAGTGAAAGCCACGGTCACCCTGCGCAACGTGGACACCAACCACGTTTATACCGCCACGTCCAACAGCACGGGTTATTACATCCTGACCAGCGTGCCGCCGGGAAACTATGAACTCACGGTGGTGGCGCAGGGTTTCGCCAAGCACTCGCAAACCGGGATTGTGCTCCGCGTGGGCCAGGTGGCCACCATGGACTTCACCATGAAGGTGGCCGCGGCCAGCGAGCAAGTCACGGTGAGCACGGAAGCGCCCACCATCGAGCCGACGCGCACCGAGGTGAGCCAGGTGATTGAGACCGAGCAGATCCAGTCGTTGCCCATCAGCGGGCGGCTGTTCACCGATTTTGCGCTGCTGAGTCCCGGCGTCACCACCGGGCGCATCAGCCTGCAGTCCACGTTTACGGATCCCTCCGTCACGCGAATTTCCTTCGGCGGCCAGCGCGACCTGAACAACGCTGTGACCGTGGACGGAGCGGACAACATCAATACCGCCACCGGATCCCAGCGGGCGACTCCGTCACAGGACGCGGTAAGCGAATTCCGCGTGGTGAACAACAGCTTTGGCTCGGAATACGGGCGCGCGCTGGGCGGCATCGTGAACATTGTCACCAAGTCCGGCACCAATGACGTGCACGCTTCGCTCTATGGCTATCTGGAGAACAACAAGTTCAACGCGAATTCGCCGCTGACGTCGCCTGGCTTTGACGTTTTTCGCCAGGGACAATTTGGCGCCACGCTGGGCGGCCCGCTGAAAAAGGACCGCACTTTCTATTTCCTGAACTATGAAGGACAGCGCCGGGCGCAGTCGCCCAGCTATCCGGGGCTTCTGGTAAGCAACATTGGCGCCATCAACGCGCTCAAGGCCAGCCTGGGTATTGCTCCGGAGAATCTCAACATCTTGAAGACTGCCGACGTGGACAACGGCTTCATCAAAGTGGACCACTCGTTGAATGACAAGAACCGGCTGGCCGTCCGCTATTTGATCCAGGACGCCACGGACCTGAACATGCTGGTGGGCGAAACGCTGGACGGCGGCGGCATCGGCGCACCCAGCAGCGGCCGCAACGGTTCACTGCGCGACCAGGCGCTGGTGGCCACGTTGACCTCGCAACTCAGTGAGGCCAAGGTCAATTCCGCGCTGGTGCAGTGGGCGCGGCGCAATTACGGCTTCCCCGGCGTAACCGGCCAGCCCAACCTGGATGTGCCCAACCTGCTGCTGTTCGGCCACAACTTTGGCGCGTTTGATCGCTACAATGAAACGCGTTATCAGTTCTCGGACACGTTCTCCTGGGTCCACGGCAAGCACTTTGCCAAGTTTGGTACGGACGTCAATTACATCCGGAACTTCGTGCTCTGGCCGGGCTTTACTCCGGCGCGCGTCATCTTCCCCAGCTTGGACGACTTGCTGGCGTCCGACAAAGCGGGATGGGGCAGCACGCCGTGCCCGGCGCCGCTGATTGGATTGGTTTCGCCCTGTCTGGCGGCATTTTTCTGGGGCGCGCCCGTGGGCCCTGGGCCGATCAACACCGCGGCGGCTTCGCCCTCCGTGCCCACCACGTGGGACAACGCTTTTCTGGCGTCGCAGGCGTCTAATTTCAACGTCAACATCAACCACAGCTACTACGGGTTCTTTGCCCAGGACCAGTTCCGGCTCACGCCCAAGCTGACCCTGAACTATGGCTTGCGTTATGACGTGGAAGCCGGACTCGGCTTCTTTATCAAGGGCGACCACAACAACTTCCAGCCGCGCGTGGGCCTGGCTTACTCGCCTGATCCCAAGACGGTGATTCGCGCCGGCTACGGCATCTTCAACGATAAATACACCCTGACATTCTTCTTCGTTCCGGCGCCGCAGAGGCCGCCGGTGATCGCCGGCTTGCCCACGGTCAACAACCAGACCACGGGCACTTATCTGCTCAACAGCATGTTCCTGCCCTTCCCCTGCATCCTGGCGGGCTGCCCGGTGGTGCCGGCGCTGCCGCTGCCTCCGGGGACAGTGCCGCCGCCGCTGCTGACGTCGGCGTTTGAGAACCTGATCAACAGCGGAAGCTTCCCGGTCAATGCGGGCTTCTTCCAGGGCGGGACCGCCGTTGATCCGAACCTGCGCTCGCCCTACACCGAGCAAGCCAACCTGTCGATTGATCGCACCCTGGGCAAGGGCCTCACGTTGAGCGTGGGGTACATGATGGTGCAGGGTCACAAGCTGGTCCGCCCGATTGACCTTAACGTGGGCCCGCCGGTCGGCGTGCAACCCAGCACGGGCAAGGACATTTACGCCTTCGCCATCAAGGACCCCGCCATCCCCGCGCCCCCGGCCGGCTCGAACGGAACCAATGGAATTTTCTATTTCACCGATTCCACGGGAAACTCCATTTACCACGGCGTGACGCTGCAGGTGATTGAGAAGGCGGGCAAGTATTTCACGCTCAACGCCAACTACACGATCTCACACACGCTGGACGACGGCACGTTCGTCACCTTTGTGAGCACGCCGCAATCCAACGCGCAACGCAATCTGGAGCGCGCAAATTCCAACCAGGACGCGCGCCACCGGTTCGTCGCCAACTTTGTGGCCGACGCGCCGAAAGACTCATTCCTGCGCTACTTCCAGCTCAGCAGCATCATTACCTTGCAGTCGGCGCGGCCGTTTACGCTGTTTGTGGGCTTTGACGCCAACAATGACGGCAACCCGGTCACCGACCGCGTGGGCAACTCGCCGCGCAACAGTTATCGTGGCGACACGCTGCAGACGGTTGACCTGCGCTTGACGCGCATGTTCAAGATGGGCGAGCGGAAACAGCTCAACGTGTCTTTGGACGCCTTCAACGTCTTCAACCGCGCCAATATTGACGAAGTGTTCTCCGTCTACGGCGCGCCGGACTTTATCCCAGGCAACGTGCCCACGCACTTTGGCGATGGCAACGTCGGCCCCAGCGGGCAGGTGGGCTCGCCCCGGACGGCCTTCAACCCCCGTCAATTGCAGATCGGGGCGAAATTTACTTTCTAAACTCCTCTCCTCTACTTTGGGCGCCGGCAAAAGCTGGCGCCTTTTTTCATGTTCGAGGATGTGTGGAGCGCCCCGGCTGCGTACCGCCGGAAAAAGAGAACGGCGCAGAGAGTCCCGCTTCCATCTCTGCGCCAAGCAAAACAAACGATCAGTGGAGGGAGATATGAACTGGTTTCCTAATCCTTGTCTTTGTCGTTGTCTTTCAGACCGTTGGGAATCGCGCCGTGCTCGAACAAATCAGAGAGATCAATGGCGTTGGCGGCATCGCCCAGAAATGCGGGTCCCAGGCGGAAGATTTCCTGCATGGTGCGCAAGTCAGAGGAATGTGTGAAGTTGAGCGGGCTCGCATAGGGCAGGCCATTCACGTTCTTGTGCGCGCGGGGAGAAATAACGATCTCGCCGATGGTGTGGTTGAAGTCGTCCAGGTTGTCGCCGGCCACGCCGTCCTGCTCGGATTCGTCCCACCAGATGATGATTACGCCGTGCTCTTTGTAGGCCTTTGACGCCATGATCACGGGAATCACCTGACGCAGGAAGTCGTCGCCCTGCAGGATCTTTGCCGGATCGCCGGTCAGGCCTTTGTAGCCTCCGGTCAGCGTGGTGTGCTGGTCATTGAACTGGTTCGGGGTAATGAAGTTGTAATCGGCCACCGTGTCATTGTCCAGGTCGGCGAAGAACTGCTGCAGCGGCGCGTACTGCGTGCGCAGCGGGTTCGCGGTGGTCAGATCGTTGCCGCCGCTGGAGTCCGTGAAAAACACCATGGGATTGTGTTTGGCGGCGTAGTTGAACTGGTTGGAGCCGTTGAACTGATTGAAATTGCCGGGGGCAAAGATGCCGGAGATGCTCTTCAGCGGAACGGTCCACTGGTTGCGGGGCAGAGGGACGTTGGTGAGCTGGCCGCCAACGGTGGTGAGGTCAGTGTCTTCCTGATACGAACGCCAGGTTTTTCCTGCCTGCGTCAGCAAGGTGACCAGGTGCTGCGTCGAGTTCTGGATGGACGGGTTCACGGCAGCGAAGGGGTCGTTATCGTTCAAGATGCCAAAATTGGTTCCCGCTTCCGCCCACAGGTAATTGGGTTCGGAAGGATGAATATGAGGATTGTTGCCGCCGGCGGTGGCCAAGACGTTGTGGTAGTTGGTGGCGTAGGCGACGTGTTCGCTGATGCGGACGTCGCGGCCGTTGATGCGGGCAAACGCGGTCCCGTTGACCAGGCTGTTGATGAACGGCGCGGCCGGGTTTTGAAAAATCTGCTGGATTCCGCCGGTGAACTGGTTGGCCGGCTGCGTCCAGTTGTGGTTTTCCATCGCGATCACGAAAACTGTTTTGATTTCTTCCGCGCCGGCGTTCAAGCGGCCCAAGATGATCATCAGGGCAAATACGCCCAGCGTGCCAAGACGTCTGACGTGCGACATTGAATTCTCCAGTTGGTGGGATTGGCGGCGTACGCTGGAACGCGTCCGGATCACTTGCGGTGAAACTCTGGCGACCATCGTGCCCCGCTATACCGATAGCAGGTCTGTTCGGCACGAAGGTGAACGAGAGATTACTTTTTGATGAATGGTGGTTAACAAAGGAAAACGTTGACCGGAGGCGCCGCGGCTGCGTATAGCTGAAGAGAACTTGCGGAGCGCAAGCCGGGTCCCCGGAGCGCGATTGCCAAAGCCCAGACGCCATCCAACCCTGACCTTCAGGACACTTGACACGCGTGCGCATGGATGAACTTCTTCGTTGTTTTCAAGGCGAATATAAATCGGTAAAATGATGCTGACCAGAGTTTGCCAAGATATTTGAAAGCCAAAATAGCCATTAGCCCTTAGCCATTAGCCGTGAGAGGCAGGGAGTATCGGCAGACCACAAGATGTATGGATGATCTAAGGTTCGTCAACCCTACATCTTGTAGTGTCGCGATCCGGCGCGTTGCCGTGCCAGCTAAGTTATTTGTTTCTACTGCGAAATCGCAGGCGAGGGCGCTTGCGCTCCACGCTTTTTGCGGAGTATCGCCGGGGATGATATGAGCTAAGTCTATATTTTCCGGGGATGAACGGGGAGGGGCAGGCGCGCGAAGCGCGCCTGATCGCCGAGATCGCCGACATCGCAGCGTGATCGCCGTAATCGGAAAGGCAAACCTTTACCACGGATCAACACGGATAACAATGATCGGAAAGGCAAAAGCAGGTTCCTCCCCTTCGGCTTAGCCCAGGGTCGGAATGACAAGTTATGGAGCGGCATCGGAACACAAGAATCGGTGGTCGCCCACAGCCTAAATCGTCGGAAAGATGTCTGCTTCCGGCCGGGACGAATCGGCTAACAATGGCCTTTGCGCCTGAGTCCAAGACAGGGAACCAGGAGGAGATGAAGATCATGACCAAAGCATTGCGTTGTCTGGCGGTTCTGGTATTGCCGTTGGTGCTGTCGGTGTGTTCGTTTGCCGGAGCAGGAGCGGCCCATCCGGAGATGGTGGTGTCCGCGCAGTGGCTGGCCGACCACTTGAAAGATCCCAAAGTAGTGGTGCTGCACGTGGCCGACAAGGTTGCCGACTACCGTCGCGGACACATCCCCGGCGCGCGCTACCTTTCCACCGACGACTTTACCACCGGCAACGACGTGGAACTGCCCGCGGTGGACAAGCTGAAAGCCGTTTTTGAAAAGCTGGGCGTGAGCGACGACACGCGCGTGGTGATCTACACCACGGCATGGCCGCCCACGGCCGGCCGCGCGTTCTTTACCCTGGATTACCTGGGCCATGACAAAACCTCGTTGCTCGATGGCGGGATTGAACACTGGATGGTTGAGCAGCGTCCCATCACCACGGAAACTCCTCAGGTGATCAGTGGAAAATTTACGCCGCACGTGCATGAGGAAGTGCGCGCGTTGTTGGGCGAAGCCAAGCAGGCTACCGAACCTGACTCCAAGGAACTGCTGGTGGATTCGCGCCCCATGCGCCGCTACAAAGACGGGCATCCGGCGGGCGCTGTGCCTGTCTACTGGCAGGAGACGCTGGTGGACCCCAACGAAGACCCGGTCTTTCTTTCGCCGGAAAAACTCAGAGCGCTGTTTGAATCGCGCGGGATCAAGCCGGGGAAGAAGCTGGTGACGTATTGCGAAGTCGGCCTGCAGGCTTCGCACGTGTATTTTGTCGCCAAATACCTGGGCTATGACGCGGCGATGTATGACGGCTCGATGCACGAGTGGAGCATGGTGAACAATCTTCCCGTGGTCAAAGGCGACTCGGTGCGATGAGGACTCCCGTGAGCGAACTCAAGAAAAACGCGGCGCGTGCGCGGATCAGCTATTCCGCCGGCGCCGCCGTTCGTAAACTGGCTAAGCTGGCCGCGCTGGCGGTGATCTGCGGCTTCCTGCTGACGACGCGCATGCATGCTCAGAAAAAACCCGACGCCGCTGCGATCGAAACGCCCAAGCTGAGGGCGGAGATGCTGGTCACCACCGCGTGGCTGGCGCAGCACCTGCAAGACGCGGACCTGGTGGTGCTGTGCGTCGCCGGCAAGCCGGAGTTTTATTCCGTCGGCCATATTCCCGGCGCGCGCTTCATTCCGCTGACAGACATCGCCATCACGCGCGACGGCATCCCCAACGAGCTTCCGCCGGTTGCAGACCTCAAGCGCGTTTTTGAGTCCGCTGGACTCACGGACCGCTCGCGCGTGGTCCTTTATGGCGAACGTTACGGAATGTTCGCCGCCCGCGCTTATTTCACGCTGGACTATCTGGGGCTGGCCGGCCACGTGGCATTGCTCGATGGCGGTCTGGAGAAATGGAAAGCCGAGAACCGGCCGCTTTCGACGGACACGCCGAAGCCGGCTGCGGGAAATCTCCGCGGCGCCAAATTGACCATCAAGCTGAACGAGAAGATTTCACTCAGCGTGCAGGACATGCAGGACCTGGCGTTGACCAAGCCGGAGTCGGCGGCGATTCTGGACGCGCGTCCGGCGGACGAATTTTCCGGAGCGAAGCTTTCAGAAGAAGTTTCCAGAGCCGGACACATCCCGCACGCCGCAGGCCTGTTCTGGATGAAAAACCTGGAGAGCACGGCCAATCCGGTTCTGCTGCCGGAAACCGAACTGCGCCGCATGTATGCCGGCTTGGGCGCCACGCCGCAAAAGAAAGTAGTGAGTTACTGCCGCAGCGGCATGCAGTCGTCCTTCGACTATTTTGTCGCGAAGTATCTCGGCTACGAAGCAAGCATGTATGACGGATCGTTCTTTGAATGGAGCAGGAAAGAGCTGCCGGTGGAGAGCGAAGCCAAGAAGTAATCAAACCTCAGGGTATGTCATCCTGAGCGGAGCGACGCTGCGTAGCAAGGCGTCGCGCAGTCGAAGGACCCCGAGAATCGATCAGTAACCATGCTGCTTTCGAGAGTTTTCACGACGCATCTCGGTTCGCAACCAAAAGGCAAATGTCTTGAAGACAGCAGACACAGGCAGGAGTGCCTGTGCCACACGGGCATGAATGGCTCGGTTGTCGCGAAAGTTACCGGTTAGTTCTCCGCCGTGGCCACACGATTCTCTTTTCGAATCCTGGGCCGCTTCACGTTGCGGGCCAGGCCCACGGTTTCCATGGCGAAGATGAAGTACCATCCAATGTCCACTTCCCACCAGCGCAGTCCCAGGCGGGCAGAGCCGGCGAAGGTGTGGTGGTTGCGATGCCAGTTCTCGCCCCAAGCCGTGAGTTGCAGCGGGCCCAGCCACCACAGGTTCCGGCTGGAGTCGCTCTCTTCCGCGTGGCCCAGGTGCGTGAGGCTGTTCACCAGACATTGCATGTGCAGCGAATAGACCAGGCGGATCGCGCCCATCCAGAAAAAACCTTGCCAGCCAAACACCAGGCCGCAGCACAGAGAGAGCACGATCATAGGAACTTCAGCATGTTCCCAGACTTTGTACGCGCCGCGGTCCAGGTCCGGACACCATTTTTGTTTGTCCGCGGGGGCGGACTGGTAGAGCCAGCGCAGGTGCGCCCACCAGAATCCGCCCTGCTTGGGACTGGAAACATCGTCGGGCGTATCGGTATGCGAGTGATGATGGCGATGGTAAGCGACCCAGCTACCCGGCGCGCCCGAGCCGTTGAACATCGCACAGAAAATCAGAATGTTCTCGACGATTTTGTTCAACTTGAACGTGCGGTGCGCGAGCAGGCGATGGTAACAAACCGTCGTCCCCAATCCGCCCAGAGCAGTCAGCACCAGAGTTGCACACAAAACCTTCAAGCTGGGCAGTGGAAAAAGCACCACCCCGATTACCGCCAGAACATGGATCAAGATCAGATAAGTAAAGATGGGCACTTTGGATGGCGCGGGCTTCCAAAAGGGCCGTTGCCAGGGCCGGACTTCTTGAACGACGGTCTGATGCATGCTAGCTCCTATTGGGCGATTCCCTTACGGCCTGTCACAAGTGCTGGTTCGTTTCAGTGGGCGGCAGAAGTCCGAGCGCAGATGTAACGTGTGTGTCAGTAGGCTGCCATTATTTCACAGGTCAGAGGCTGAATCCGGAAAATGACGAAAACATTGGTATCGGATGAATAGTAGGAAACGGCAGATCGTACGAGTCGGGCGCTGGGCCGGACAGTCCGGCATCTAGCGCGCTGCTTCCAGCACGGGCTGGTCAGCGGGTGCGGGATATCCCGGCGAAGCTTGCCGGATGGGTTCGCGGACGGGCACGCGCACAGGCGCCTTCACCGCCACCGGCCCGTGCGTGCGGAAGGGAAGTTTGAACTTGCGGGCAATCTCCGGCCAAAACTCTCTGAGCACGTCCCAGCCAATGTCATTGGCCACGCTGAAGCCAACTCGACTGGTGGTGGGTCCAAAGCCGCGGGGATTTCCCGGATGATAGACGTTGCTCAGCACTTTCATGCTGACCGTGGTCATCCACTCAGAGTAATTGAACATCGGCCGCCCGGAATCGCTGCGCGCGACGAAACGGTGCGCCAGCGCATGTGCCAGGCGCTGGTTGGCGGAGCCTTGCCCCATGCGATAGTAGCGCGGGTCCTGATGAAACAATGAAGGATACAAAAACGTGCCAAAGAATTCGCTGGCCACACTGTCGCTGAGCGCGGCGGAATAACGGTGGCCGTAACCGGCAATGCCCTGGCCATACGCGGCGTCAGTGTGCGTGATATGCGCGGACCCGGCGTCCCAGGCGGCGCCCAGAAAGTTGAGCGGATCGGCGGAGTGCTTCACGAACAGGTTGAACTTGTCATGCGCGTCCATTACGCAGGGAATGGCGCTATGGCGGCGCGGCATGGGGACGGTGACGCTGTCCACGCGCTGCGAAACTTTGGCGACGATCTTGTTCAGCGGGCCGCTGTAATCGTCAACGTCAAAAGGTTCGACGAAGGTCGCGCACTGCTTCGCGGGCGTGACCGGTTTGATCGGCGCCGGCACGAACGCTGGCGGCGGCAGCGTGACCGAAGGCGTCATGTTCTCAATCGCCAGACCACTCATGTTGGTCATGAGCTGCGCGCGCGCCGAGCCACAAGCGGCCAGCAGGCATACGAGCACGAATTGTCGTTTCATCTCGCGCATGAATCACGCCGTGAAATCGTGCCCGGCAGGTTGCTAATGTACCGGGCAATGCTTTCAGCGGTTAGGGTACTTTGGTCCTTGTCCGCGCCGATTTGCGGCGTGTACATGTTGTGAGACACCTAACCCACACAAAGCAGAACAGTTTTCCGAGTGTCATTATTTGTCAGCCGGCCGGGGACATGTACCGGAGAGCGGGGTAAGTCGAATCCAGGCGGATTCGCACCTATATATAAGACAAGGAAGTGGGGAAGTTGGCTGCCGCGTATAATCAACCTCCGCAAAGGGAGACACAGATGAAAGCCAGCGTTGCCGCCGGGATGTTGACGTTCTTTTTGATGGCTGCGATTGCAGCGTGGGGCAAAGAAGGCCGCGCCGTAGTGGTGTATGACGACGTGGCCACCGAGATCAATCCCGCGTTGGAAGAGTCCAGTCAGTTGTGGATTCCCAAAGCAGACCTTGTTCGCGCCACGCGATTTGAAGTGAAGCCGCAAGGCGTGTGTCGCGACGAAATCTGCATTCCGCTGCCCAAAGCCAGAATGCAGGAGTTTGTTCGCAAGAGCTCTGGTCGCGAATGGTTCAACCTGACGGCCTTTGCCCAGCTCACTCACCAAGCGGTGGCGCATGACGCGGCGGCATCCGTCTGGTATTTCGGCTTGCGCTCTGACCAGCAGCAGACGCTGGCATCGTTGCAGGCGCCGGACTTTACCCTGCCGGACATCAACGGCAAGCCGCATTCGCTGTCTGATTTTCGTGGCAAAAAAGTTTTGCTGGTCACCTGGGCCTCGTGGTGAGGCTGCCGCTTTGATCTGCCAGGCTGGCAGGTGCTTTACCAGCAACTGAAAGACAAGAACTTCGAAATCGTCTCCGTCGCCCAGGACACCAGCGGCGTCAAAGACGCCGGGCCGTGGATTGATCCGCTCAAGTTCGCCAACGCCAGACCGGACTTGCCCAAAGAGACCATCGAAAGAGCGCGGCAAACCGGTCCGCTGACCTTCACCGTGCTCATTGACCAGGAGCACCTGGTTTCCAAGCTCTACAACATGGTCAACGTGCCTACCGGCGTTTGGATCAACGAGAAGGGAAGAATCGTCCGTCCGAATGAAGTGGCATTCGTGGATGATCGCTTCAAGAGCTTCAGCGGCCTGGATTCGGCTCCTTACATCAGCGCGCTGAAAGACTGGGCGGAAAAGGGCGACGCCAGCCCTTACGCTATGAGCGAAGACCGCTTGCGGGAAAAGCTGGCGCCGGCCGACCCTAACATCGCTCTGGCCGCCGCGGAGTTTGGCTTGGGCGAGCATTTGTATAAGGCCGGCCATCTGGCGGAGGCGATTCCCCATTTCAAAGAAGCCCAGCGGCTCAATCCCAAAAGCTGGAACTATAAGCGGCAGGCGTGGGCGCTCTCGGACGCCAAACGCGACTACGGGACCAGCTTTCGCGAAGAAGTGGACAAAATCGGCGGAAGCAAGGTCTATTATCCGCCGCCGGAGTTGCCGAAGGAGAAAAAGCCGTAAGCGCGTCCATGCCGAAGGTGCCGTCCCGAACCGGAGCACTAGCTACGCTGCGTCCCCAACTTCATGCGCGGGTGCGCAGGTGAGGGAACTGCTCCGCTACACGAAGTGGGAACGGAACTCGCGAACCAGGAGACCACCAGAGCAGATTCCTCGACCTCAGGAAAGCGCACTGAAGGCTGAAACACCCATGCGAGTTCGGCCTCGGAATGACAATTCTCTCTTGCGGATTTGTCAGATGCTCTGGCGAATATCTTGACCGGCGGACTGTAACGTTCTTGTTCTAGCCGCCACTATCTTAGATATACTTTCGATTTGATACAGCATCGGTTGAGTGAAGGAGAAAGGGCATGAGCGCCTTTCAGCCGAAACAGAAGCAGCCTCCGCAGCGGACAGCGTCCACCACCGCCGGGCCGAGAACACCCGTCCGCTCGTCCAATCAGCACGAGCATCCGTTTCTGAATTTGCAGCGAACGATTGGCAATCAGGCGGTGCTGCGCCTGCTGCGAGCCAGCTCCGAGGGCCCAGGGCTTGGCTCTGCGGCTAGCAGACAAGGCTCCTCCGGACTAGGCATCGGCCGCATACCCGTCTCTTCCGCGCCGGCGAAGACCCTCCAGACGAAGCTGACAGTGAACACGCCCGGAGACTCTTTTGAGCAGGAAGCCGACCGCGTGGCTGACCAGGTCATGCGCATGACGGCCCCCAGCGTCTCTGCGCCGCCCGCGATGTCCGGCAGTGTAGCCGGCCTGCAGCGCGCGTGCGCCTGCGGCGGGACTTGCTCTGACTGCAAAAACGCTGAGTACGACGACGAGCATACTCACGTGCAAATGAAATCCGCCGGACCAGGCGACGCAGGTGGGATGGAAGCGCCGCCGATTGTGCATGAAGTGCTGCGCTCGCCCGGCCAACCGCTGGACGCCGCGACGCGCGCCTTCATGGAGCCGCGCTTCGGACACGACTTCAGCGGGGTGCGGGTGCATACGGATGCAAGGGCGGCGGAATCGGCGAGTGCGGTCGGCGCCCTGGCCTACACCGCGGGGCAGAACATTGTTTTTGCTCCGGGCCAGCACAATGCGGCCTCGCACAGCGGACGCAAATTGCTTGCCCATGAACTCTCCCATACCTTGCAAGCGGCCCCGGCGGGAACAGCCGCTCGGACGGTCATGAGAAAGGACGACGCCAAGAAGCCTCCAGAATGCAAAAAGGTCATCGGGCCCATACGCCCGGTTTTCTTCAAGGACGACGCCAAAGATAAATCCCCCACCGGTCAAAGCCTCAACACCAGGCTGGCGGAAGCAAATCGCATCTGGGACAAGTGTGGCATTAACTTTTCCGCGGGCACGCCACGGGTGATTGAAGAAAAAGACGCCAAACATGCCAACTCCGGAACTGAGTTTTCGAAGCTTATGGATGCCCACGGAAAGAGTGGTTCAGGCCCTGAAGTTTTCTTTTTCGATAGTGACCTGAAGAAATTTGGCGGCGGTGTAAAAGGGCCAAAGGACGAAATAGGCGACGAAGCAAAGATCATGCTCTCCGATCAAGGGGCCAACAAGCGCCTGCTGGCCCATGAACTCGGCCATGCCATGGGGAATGCACTCCTTCACCCGGATGCAGCTCCCTACATTCCCCCAGGTACAATCATGGAGCCAAGCGGCATAGATGGAACCAATCCTGACGTGGTAACGCAATCAATGTGCGCGCTCATCGAGTGGCCTAAAAAGATTCCGGCCAAGGAATGCTTGCATCCTGATCCCGACTCCCCGAAGGCCGCGCCGCAGCCGCCGCAGACCAAAGACCCCAAGGAAAGTCAGCCCCCCAAAAAGTAAAGACCAGGCTGTTAAACGCGGGCGTCCCTCTGCTCTCTCTGCGTCCGCTGCCGTAAGTCTTCTGCTGTTGATTGCTCCCCTGTGCTATAACATTCCGTTTCCCCCAAGGAGCCTCCTTATGCAACGTGCCGCTCGCCTGTTCGCGATCGTTCTCGTCTTTGCCGCCGCCATCGCCGCCCTGGCCGACAAGCGTCTGCTCACGGAGAAAGACATCTTCCAGTTCTCCTGGATCGGCGATCCGCAGGTCTCGCCCGACGGCGCCCGCGTGGCCTTCGTCAAGGTCACCGTCAACGACAAAAAAGACAGCTATGACACCGCGATCTGGAGCGTCTCCACGCGCGGCGACGAGCCGCCGCGCCGCATGACGGACGGCAAGCATGACACTTCGCCGCGCTGGTCGCCGGACGGCAAGTGGCTGGTTTTTGTGCGCACACCGGAAGCCGGCGGTCCGCCCGCTCCGGGAACAAGGCCGCCAGCGGCGCAGCTTTACATGTTGCCGGTGAGCACCGGCGGCGAATCGTGGAAATTCACTGACCTTCCGCGCGGCGCCGGCGCTCCCATGTGGTCGCCCGACGGAAAGCTGATCGCGTTCAGCAGCGACACCAATCCGGAAGACCTGGCCAAAGCGCGCAAAAAAGATCCCAAAGCAAGAGCTGACGCCGCAAAAGATGCGCCCAAAGATTCCAAAGACGAAAAGCCCGATACCGCTCCCAAGCCTCCGGCAGACGGCGCGGACGCCGACCGCGAAAGCGACGTTCGCGTGATCACCCGCTCAGTCTATCGCCTGAACGGCGCGGGCTATCTCGACTACAAGCATCCCGGGCACATTTGGGTGGTCGCGGCGCCGCAAAGCTCAGACGACGACGTGAAGCCCAAGCAGCTGACCAGCGGAAAATATTCTGAGGACGCATTCGCCTGGTCGCCCGACTCCACCCACATCTACTACACCACTAACCGCGTAGACGATCCTTCCTATGAGCTTCCACGCGCGGACGTGTACGCGGTGCACGCAGCCGCCGGCGGAGATCCACAGAAAATTGCTTCCATCAACATGGGCCCGCGGGCGATTTCGCTCAGTCCGGACGGCAAGCGCCTGGCGTTCTGCGCTTCCGTGAACGAGCCGGTGCAGTCGTACACCGAGCCCGATCTTTGGGTGATGGACCTGGCCGCGGACGCCAAGCCGCGCAACCTGACCGCCAGTTTTGATTACGACGTGTGCAGCGGCGTAGGCGGCGACCAGGGAACGCCTCGCGCCGGCGGCGGCGATCGCGTGGTGTGGTCGGCGGACGGCAACAGTTTATTTGCCGTGACCGCGCAGGAAGGCCGCGCCAACCTGATGCAGTTTGACATCGCGTCGAGCAAGATCACGCCGGTGACCAAAGGCAATCAAGCGGTGGAGCGTTATCGCGCCACGCACGACGCAGCAGAATTTGTTGTGCTGATCTCCACGCCCACCAGCATCGGCGACCTCTTCCTGGCGGACCGCTCGGGCTCGGCGCCGAAGCAGCTCACGCATATCAACGACAAGCTCTTTTCGCAGCTCAACCTGAGCGAGCCGGAAGAAATCTGGTACCTGAGCTTTGACGGCCGCAAGATCCACGCGTGGATCCAGAAGCCGCCGGATTTTGACGCCAACAAAAAGTATCCGCTCATCCTTAATATCCACGGCGGGCCGCACGCAGCGTATGGCTGGGTCTTCGACCATGAATTTCAATGGATGGCGGCCAAGGGCTACGTGGTGTTGTATCCGAACCCGCGCGGCAGCACGTCATACGGGCAGCAGTTCGGCAACATTATTCAGTACCACTATCCCGGTGACGACTTCAAAGACCTGATGGCCGGCGTGGATGAAGTCCTAAAGAAAGGTTACGTTGATGCCAAGAAGCTGGGCGTGACCGGCGGCAGCGGCGGCGGCCTGCTCACCAACTGGGTGGTCGGCCACACCGACCGTTTTGCCGCGGCGGCGGCCCAGCGCGACATCGCCAGCTGGGCGGACTGGTGGTACACCGCGGACTTCACGCTGTATCGCGAATCATGGTTCAAAGCGCCGCCGTTTGACGATCCGCAAGACTACGTGAACCGCTCGCCCATCACCTACATCAAGAACGTCCACACGCCACTGATGCTCATTCTGGGCGAAGCCGACTATCGAACTCCGCCCACGGCCGGCGGAGAGGAAATGTTCCGCGCGCTCAAATTCCTGAAGCGTCCGGTGATCATGGTGCGTTTCCCCGGAGAGTCGCATGAACTTTCGCGCTCCGGACAGCCGTGGCATCGCGTGGAACGCTTGCAGCACATCGTGGGCTGGTTCGATAAATATCTGCAAGGCCAGCACAAGCCGGAGTATGACGATGTTGTGGAAGCAGAACCCGTGCCTGCGGCAGAAGCTAACCCGCCGGCAAAGAAACCCAAGAATGCCAAGCCCAAGAAGTAGCGGAGGCGCCATTCCAGCAGTCAAAGGCTATCGTCGCAGCCAGGCGGGCACGCAGCCCAACCATCTGCATCCGGCTTATGCGTCGTCAGTGCTGCGCGCTCCCAGCCAGCCGCTGGTCAGGATTCCGCAAACGCTTTCGGAAGTCACCGGGCCTTTGTTCGCGCAGGAAGCGGCGCGCGCAAAAGCCTGCGACCTGACGCGCCGGCACGCGGGCGAGGCCATCGGCGAACGCATCATCGTCAGCGGACGCGTGATGGATGAAGACGGCCGCCCCGTGCCGAACACGCTCATCGAAATATGGCAGGCGAATGCCGCGGGCCGCTACTTCCATTCTGTTGACCAGCACAACGCGCCGCTCGATCCTAACTTCGCCGGCTGCGGCCAGGTTTCCAGCGACGCCGACGGGCGCTATCGCTTCGTCAGCATCCGGCCCGGCGCGTATCCCTGGCGCAACCACTACAACGCGTGGCGTCCTTCGCACATACACTTCTCCGTCTTCGGTCCCGCGTTTGCCACGCGGCTGGTCACCCAGATGTACTTTCCCGGCGACCCGCTGCTGCCGTTTGATCCCATCTTCAACTGCACGGCAGATGAGCAAGCTCGCCGGCGGCTGATCTCCGTCTTCGACTGGGAAAGCACTGTTCCTGAGCAAGCCATCGGTTACCAGTTCAATTTTATTTTGCGCGGCCGCGATGCTACGCCGTTTGAGGCGAAACCATGAGCCTTCCGGCCACCACGTGGCAAACCGTCGGGCCGTACTTCCGGCTGGGTTGTGATGCATTGAACTGCTCTGAGATGGCCGTTCCCGGCGTCGCCGGCGAACGCATCACTATCCAGGGACGCGTGCTGGATGGAAACGGAGACGGCGTCCCCGACGCCATGCTGGAAATCTGGCAGGCCGACGCCAACGGCAAGTACGCGCACCCCGAAGATCCTCAGCAAAAAGATCTACAAACAGAAGACGAGCGGGGAAAAGTGGTCGGGGTAAACTTCAGCGGCTTTGGAAGAATTCCCACTGACGAGCAGGGAAGTTTCAAGTTCAGCACCATCAAGCCTGGTCCGATGCCAGGGCCGGACGGAAGGCTGCAAGCGCCGCACCTTGTGGTTTCGATTTTCATGCGCGGGCTGTTGATCCGGCTGGTGACGCGGATTTATTTCGCCAACAATCCTCAGAATGACGAAGACTACGTTCTCAGCCTGGTAAGTCCGGAGCGCCGCGCTACACTGCTGGCAAGCCCAGTCGCTGGCGATAAAGCTGTACTGGAGTGGAATGCGATTCTGCAAGGCAAAGGCGAAACGGTGTTTTTCGATATCTAGCTAGGCTGCAAAACGTGGCTTAATCAGAATTTTAACGCGGAGACGCAATGAGCACTCAGAAAGCGAACCTGACGCAAGGCGAAATTCCTGCGCCGCTCTCTGCGCGCTATGAATTTGGCCTGGTCGTACTGGTGTTCTTTACCTGGGGCGCGGTCTTTCTTGACCGCATGAGCGTCCTCTACCTGGCTCCCTATATTGCGCCTACTCTCCACCTCACTCATGCGCAGGTTGGATTGCTGGCTTCGTCGCTGGCGGTGGCTTGGGCCTTGTCATCCCTATTATTCGGAGCTGTTTCTGATCGTGTTGGCCGCCGGCCGGTGCTCATCCCCGCGGTGTTTGTCTTTTCCATCCTCTCGTGGGTCTCCGGTATCGCCAGATCATTCAGCCAGCTCCTGGTGGTGCGCACGCTGATGGGCGTTGCGGAAGGTCCCACGTGGTCCACCATCACCGCCACGGTGGAGGAGTCTTCCGCGCCGGAACGCCGCGGGCGCAACGTTGGCGTGGTGGTCAGCGCCGCAGCGCTGGTAGGACTGGCGCTGGCGCCGGTCTTGACCACGCAAATTGCCGAGCGCTGGGGATGGCGTGCCGCATGCTTCGTCGCCGGCGTTCCCGGTTTGGTGTTGGGCGTTCTGCTGTGGAAGTTCATTCCTCGCCGCGCGACCACCGGTGCTGCCAGCGCCCATGCCAAGCCCACGCTTTCGGGATACCTTTCGTTGTTGCGCCATCGCAATATGTGGCTGTGCTGTCTGGGCAGCATGGGCTTCATGACCTGGCTTTGGGTCATGCACACGTTCGCCCCGTCCTATCTCACGGAAGTGAACAAGAGCTCAGGCACGTCCATGGGGCTGATCTTGGGTGCCAGCGGACTGGGAGCTTTCATTTGGGGCATGGTCCTTCCCTGGCTTTCTGATTACACCGGACGCAAGCCGGCATTGCTGATGGTGGCGCTGGTGTCAGCCGTGGTGCCGCTGACTTACCAGATTCCGTTTCTGATCAGCCACCCGTGGCTTATGGCGACGGCCGGCTTCGTCGCCAACGGCGGCCAGGCGATTGCCGCGCTCACGCTTGTGATCATTCCGTCGGAAACTGTGCCGCCGCAGTTTCATGCCACCGCGATCGGCTTGACTACGCTGTGCGGTGAAATTTTCGGAGGCACTATCGCTCCCGCTGTCTCCGGCCGCATCGCTGACCGCTACGGCCTGGTCTCGTCTCTCTGGATTGCCGCGGCGGGCGCGCTTCTGGTTTTTGTCGCGGGCATTTTTATGCGGGAGACCGCGCCGTCAAAAGCGGCTCGCTAAAAGCTGCGCCGCGTGCCAGCAGAGAGCCGTTGACTTCAGATAAACGACTGTTGCGCTCGGGCGGCATTCCAATTAGCTTTTTAGTTTGTTGCGGCGAATCGCCGAGCGTGCAGGAGGAGAAAATTGCCAGTGCGTTTGATTGACAGCATGGCCACCACTGCGCCGCTGGCTGCCGTGTTCTCCGACGAGTCCGTTTTACAAGCAATGCTCGATTTTGAAGTTGCACTGGCCCGCGCTGAAGCGCGGCTGAATATCATCCCGCACGCGGCCGCTGAGTTGATCGCGCAGGAAGCCGGGGCAGCGGGCTTCGATGTACCGGCGATCATCGCGGCCACGTTTCACACCGGGACTCCGGCCATCCCGCTGGTCGAACAATTGATCGCGCGCGTCCGGGCAAGAGATCAGGCTGCGGCAGGCTTCGTCCACTGGGGCGCGACCAGCCAGGATGTTTGCGATACCGCGATGGTGGCGCTGCTCTGCAGGGCGCGGGCGATTCTCTTTGCCAATCTGGCGCGCCTGGAGCGGGCGCTGCAAAGTCTCGCCGACAAGCACGGCCAGACGGTGATGCTCGGCCGCACTCTGTTGCAGGCCGCGCCTCCCATTACGTTTGGCCTGAAAGCCGCCAGCTGGCTCGCCGCCATAGCGCGCTCGCGCCGCAGGCTGGAGAAAAGTTTCGAGCAAGCAAGTGTCTTGCAGTTTGGCGGCGCAAGCGGAACTTTGGCAGCTCTGGGGAACCACGGCCTCGCCGTGGCCCAGGCCGTGGCCGACGAGCTGAAGTTGACGTTGCCCGACGCTCCATGGCACACACATCGCGATCGTCTGGCTGAACTGGTCTGCTCCTGCGGCGTGCTGACCGGATCGCTCGGCAAGATGGCGCGCGACGTCAGCCTCCTGATGCAAGACGAGGTGGCTGAAGTCAGCGAGCCTGCTGCTCCGGGCCGCGGAGGCTCTTCCACCATGCCGCACAAGCACAATCCCGTGGGATGCGTGCTGGCGCTGAGCGCCGCGGGCCGTGTGCCGCCGTTGGTGTCGGCATTTCTCTCCAGTATGGTGCAGGAACACGAGCGCGCTGCCGGAGGCTGGCAGGCGGAGTGGAGCATCATCTCTTCCGTGATCGGCGCGACGGGCTTGGCGGTCTCCGCCATGGCGGAAGTCGCCGAAGGCCTCACGGTGGATGCCGCGCGCATGCGCGCCAACATGGATGCCACTCGCGGAGCCGTTTTCGCTGAGCGCGCCATGATGGTCCTGGCAGAAAAAGTGGGGCGCGATGCGGCCCGCAAACTGGTGGAAGAAGCCGTGCGACTCAGCCGGGAGAAAGGGCGGAAGCTGAGCGCTACGCTGGGCGCCATGAGAGACTTGCCGCCAGGCGCGGCGGCGCTTCTGGCTGACCTGGAAAACCCCGAACAATACCTTGGCGTCGCTGACGAATTGCGAAAACGCTTGTTGGCTTCCGCAAAGGAAAACCATTTAGACAAGGAGTAACACGTTGCCATTTATCGCCATCAATGGCGCTCGCCTGTTCTATCGCCTGGAAGGGCGAGACGACCTGCCTGTCCTGCTGCTCTCGCATTCCCTGGGCTGCGACCACAGCATGTGGGACCCGCAGATGCCCGCGTTGCTCGACTATTTTCGTGTGCTGCGATATGACACGCGAGGCCACGGCGCGTCCGCTGTCCCCCAGGGCGATTACTCCCTCGAACAACTGGGCCGCGAGCCGCTGGATCTGGCCGGGGCGCTCGGCATCGGCAACTTTGCGTTTTGTGGATTGTCCATGGGCGGCGCCGTGGGTCAGTGGCTGGCGCTCCATGCGCCCGGACGCCTTTCATCGCTCGTGCTGGCCAACTCTTCACCGCAGTTCGGCGCCCGCGACACGTGGGACGCCCGCATCAAGGCAGTTCAAGAGGGTGGGATCGCGGCCATCGCGGACGCCGTGATGGGACGCTTCTTTTCTCCTGATCGCCAGGCCGGCCCATACGCGCAGTCAACTCGCCGCGTCCTTCTGGGCACCGACCCCGCGGGCTACGCCGGCTGTTGCACAGCGCTGCGCGACATGAATCACAAGAGCGTGCTGGGCAAGATCGCCGTGCCCACGCTGGTGATTGGCAGTGATCGCGATCCTTCCACGCCGTGGGAAGGCAACGGCGACCTCCTGGCGCGCGAAATTCCCGGGGCCAAAGCCGTTGTCTTGTCCGGCGCGCACCTCTCCAACCTGGAGCAGCCACGCGGTTTCACCGCGGCGTTGCTGGAGTTTCTGCTGGCGTCGCACCACCGGCCGCAGGACGCGCTGGAAGAAGGTATGCGTGTCCGCCGCCAGGTGCTGGGCGACGAGCATGTGGACCGTGCCATCAACAGCGCCACCGCTCTCACCCGTGAATTTCAGGAGTTGATTACCCGCTACGCCTGGGGGACCGTCTGGTCGCGCCCCGGACTGAACCAGCGTACCCGCCGGCTACTGGTCGCGGCGATTACGTCATCTCTTGGGCGATGGGAAGAATTTCGCCTGCACCTGCGGGCCGGCCTGCAGAACGGTCTGGAACTGTCGGACGTGAAAGAAGTGCTGCTGCAAGTAGCGATTTACGCGGGAGTTCCCGCGGCCAACACGGCGTTCAAAATCGCACGGGAAATTGTTGAAGAAATTAACGCCCCCAAAAACTAGCAGCCTTCTTACGATATTGATCGCCTGTCTGGTACAATTTATTTCACAGAGCAGGGACAGCTGTTCTGGGTCCCGTTTACCTGCAACAATCCAGCCGAGAGCATTGTGTCCTGATCGAGCGCTGGCGCTTGAGTGTCCGCTGACGATGGCTGAAGCAGAGAAACGGGAAAGCAAGCAGATAGCGAGCAAATGATTCAGGTTTCCCACTAACCTGATGCAACAAGCTGGGGACGTAGTTCAGTTGGTTAGAACGCTGCCCTGTCACGGCAGAGGTCGCGAGTTCGAGTCTCGTCGTCCCCGCCATTCATTCTAAAGGAATTAGGCTGATTTCATTGAAACCATCGAGGGCGCGAAAAGGGCACGTTTCGCGCCCTTTTTGTGCCCTTTTTGCCTTTCCGCAAACCCTTCGTTCCCGCTATCTGACAGCGGTTTCCTGTCCGGCAAGAAATGGTCCTCCGTTCGCATCGGAAGAAAATACCAGCGACAGCACGGCGGCCTGCGCGGCGTGCTTCGCCGGCGTGACTGCCCGCGTGTAAACGTCCAAGGTTGACCGCAAGGACGAATGCCGCAGGGCAGAGATATCCATATGCCGCGCGGCGCATTGAATACTGAGGGTCCCAAAAACCAAAATCCCCGCCCATTCGCGCAAACGGCGCGCGATAAGGACGGGGTACCTGGTCTCTTGAGCTTTACTTCTTGGGCCGCGACTCCGGCGGCACAAGACCTGCGAGGCGGTAGTACACAACGAGCTGGCCGTAGTGTTCACCGCTATGTTCGATGAAGCCGTATGCCATGTCGAGAACGCGCGCTTTCTGGTGAGCGAAATAAACAACCTCCGTCGTCAGGCCTTTTTCGCCTTTCGACTGGATGGCGGCTGCGCCATCGGCGAAGGATTTCTTGACGAATGCAACGATGTCGGCCTTGGATTTGTATTGGTCGCGCTTGGGATCTTCTGCTGCCGGAGGCTCCTTCCCCATGACGGGATTGGTGAAGAAATAGTTTGCTCCTGCCGCATGCAGCAACTGCTCTGCGAAGCTGCGTTGGGCCGGCGTGGGCTTGAAGTCGTATTTGTCCTCAGGAAAATCCTCGGCCATGGCGATGAGTTTGCGGCCAACCTCGTTCCAGGAATCCAGCACGACCTTCAGTTCGGGGTCGGCGGGTTTGACGGCTGCATCTTTCTTCATCGCGTCCTGGGCATGGGCGGGAAATGCGAATGCCAGCAGGACGATAGCGAGAAACGGTATTCTTTTCTTTTCTTTCTCCACGATTGAGTTTCGCGAATCAAAGCTTCAGCTTCTTATTTCGCCTGCGTCAGCCCCGCAACAACCGCAGCAAGTTTATCGAGTATCTGGTTCCAGCCCTCGAATTGACCGCTATTTTTCGCGCTCTCCATGGGTTCATTTCCAATGAAGGTGAGTTTCGTCTGGCCGTTTCCTAGATCCTCAAAGATGGTCACGTCGTACGCACCCTCTATGGCCTCATGTTCTATTCCTAGCTGCGCAGGATCAATCTTGTTTCCCTTCGAGTCCGAAAAGTACATCAAGGAAACGATCTTCTCGTGCGGAACAATCTCGTGGTATTCAACCGCATTCCAGAACTCCTGCCCATCCGGTGC